>JAJEGO010000009.1 GCA_022819805.1 Candidatus Dadabacteria bacterium | reverse complement strand
GACATCGTGGATATGGAAGGAAACCCCGTCGCCAGGCACAGGGGAATCGCCTCTTTTACAATCGGGCAGAGACGCGGACTCGGTTTCGCAAAGGGAAAGCCGATGTATGTTGTCGGTATTGACGCCGAGAGAAATGAAGTTAAGGTCGGAGAGGAAAAGAACCTTTACAGCAGCGCCCTTATCGCGGGAGATCTCTCGTGGGTAAGCCAGCCTCCAGAGGGAGAAATCGAAGTGCGCTCTAAAATTAGATACCGCCACAGCGCAGTTCCCTCGAGAGTAACAGTCACCGAAGACGGGAAGGCAGTAGTGAATTTCCCGGAACCGCAGAAAGCCGTAACACCTGGTCAGGCAATTGTTTTCTACAAGAATGAAGCAGTAATCGGCGGCGGCTGGATAAAAGAGGCATACATGCAATGAGAAAGATCTCCGTCGTAACCCTGGGGTGCAAGGTTAACCAGTATGACACGGCCGCCCTGCTTAACCATCTGCCGTCCTCTGAGTTCGTGAAGAATAAAAAATTCGACGAACCGGCGGACGTGTACGTAATAGACACCTGCACCGTCACCCACAAGGCGGATTCGGAAGCGAGAAACTACGTATACAGGGCAAAACGATCAAATCCCCGCGGCGTTGTAATAGTCACGGGCTGCTATGCCCAGGTCTCCCCCGAGCAGCTCTCGGCCATGGATGAAGTCGACTACGTAATCGGAAATTCTCACAAGTTCTCATCCCTTCTCGGAGTCATACGCCGGGGAGAGGTTCAGAGCGAGCCGAAGGTTCTCATATCCGATATCTTCAAGGAGAAGAAAAGAAAGTTCGACACCCCGGACATAAGGTTCTTTCCCGACAGGACACGGGCGTTTCTCAAGGTACAGGACGGGTGTAACTACGCCTGCACGTTTTGCGTGATCCCAAGAGCTCGCGGGCGCTCACGGAGCCTGGAGACAGATGAAGTGATCTTGAGATTAAGAACTCTCGCACGTGCAGGTTACAGGGAAGTCGTTCTCACCGGGGTTCATCTCGCAAGCTACGGAAGGGACATAGATTCGGATCTTGTCAGTCTGCTACAGAAAATTGAAGAGTCCCGGGCCGTAAGCAGAATAAGGCTCAGTTCCCTTGACCCAGCGGACACAACGGAAGAACTGATCCGTTTCGTCTCGAACTCCGAAGTTGTATGTCCCAGTTTCCACGTAGCGCTCCAAAGCGGAGACAGGGATGTCCTCAGAAAAATGAGAAGAAGATACAGTCCCGAGCAGTTCCTTGAGTGCACGGACACTATACGCGACGTATTGCCGGAGGCTTCGATTGGCACGGACATAATGGTCGGGTTTCCCGGGGAAACGCAGGAGCAGTTTGAAAATTCCCGCGAAGTTGCGGCCGCATCGGAACTCACTTATTTCCACGTGTTTCCGTACTCAATAAGAAAGATGACCCCAGCCGCGAATATGAAAGACCAGATTACCCCACAGATAAAGAAGGAAAGATCGGCTGAACTTCGCGCTCTCGGAAAAACGAAGAAAGAGAACTTCTACAGGAAATTCATCGGCAAAACCCTTGACGCGATTGTCGAGGGCAAGTCGAACTGCACCACTAGGAACTATATAAACGCGAAGCTTATGGAAGGCCGGATCAGCACAGGAACTGAGGTAAAAATAGAGATAAAGAATGTAGAGAATGAAGTCGCCTACGCAGTAGCCGTGTGAGCGGCTTTTTAACCATCTAATCACCGAAGGTCTGAAATCTGCCCCCGAAAAATTCCCTGTACCGCTTAAATCAAAACCGGCTTTTCCGTTTTTCACACAGAAATATCCTGCAATTTCGGAGTCTCCCTCCCAAAATACACGTCTTACCTTTTTCGCTCTTCTCCCCCTACTTGGTTAATCGCTCTACATTGGCGCGGGCAGTCTGATAGTGCCCTAATGAATCGTAATACTGAGATCTTGCATCGAACAGGATGCGCTGCGCGTCAAGAATTTCATTATAGGAGAATCCGCCTTTGACAAATCCGATGTCGCCGACTCAGACCTTTTCTCCGCAAAGGGCATTGGAAACACGGCTGAGGATGAACGGGTCCAAGGGGCACGGTGTGGGGCAACCCAGAGACGAAGATCTGCAAGGGAGAAATACGGTCCGCCCGCCTCTCGAGTCATTCAAAGACATTTTAGCGGAGGGAGGGAACCGCTGCGAGATCAAGCGATTTGCCGTCACCACGGGGACCGACAAAATTAGCCCAGCTACGAACCGAATTCATAGACGATCCGTCTTCCTCAGGAATTCCGACGCCATCGAGTAGCAGAACGACCGTCCCTGCGTTTTGCTGATACGCTTTTTGATAAAGCGTCTTGATGACTCCAAGATCAAAGGCATACGTCTCGGTTACCCACCTCTCGCACGAATCCTCGTTGCCGTCGTGGGCAAGGAATGCAGCAAGCCACACCGGTTCCGTCTCGACAAACGACTCGGAAATGCCAAGGGTAAACACATGCTCCTCGCAGCCACCACTGTATGACACACCTACGGTAAGGGTATCGCCAGCGATTACGGTCGCATTCACAACGTAGTCATCTTCCCCCCAATCCCCTGCGCTAGAGATGTCGGGGAGTACGACGACTTCTCCGGTACTGGGCTGATCCTGCCCCCGATCATCATCAGATGCCGTGGACATGACAGTGTCATGCGCACTTCCCTCCGAATCACTTTCGCCGCTTCCGCATGCGGTAAGCCCGAAGCAAAACAGAATTGTAAAAACCAACGCAATGTACGGTCGCATCCCAAAAACCTTTGAATTCTTCATCATAGCTTCAGGGTGAAATATGGCGGAGAGAGTGGGATTCGAACCCACGAAGGGGCTTTCACCCCTTACTCGATTAGCAATCGAGCGCCTTCGACCACTCGGCCACCTCTCCCCGCTCGGTGAAAAAATGATAACTCAACGGAAAACAGAGTCAAAACTCCATCTTTTCCCGCTTTTTTCAACCCTTAACAGAAAAAATCTCAAGAATCAGCAGAACACCGTCTGCTTTGTTTTCAACGGTACAGTTCTCCCCGTTTTCAAGAAAAACGGTTTGCCCGGGGCCGAGTTTATCGTTGCCCTCCTCACCAATTATAATGGCTTCCCCTTCGAGAGCCAGCAGTCGCAGATTCTCAGAAGGGGTGTTTTCCGTCCTTGCTGATTTGCCGGGAAAAACAGTTGCTTTCGTCACTCTTGAGATATCCCCTTTTTGAACTTCTTCCCTGCTGCCCCAGGGATAGTGAACTACCGTCGGGCGGATTGCCTCTTCTCTGCCCTCCCCTTTTAATTTCTCCGAGAACGCGCCCGCTTCACTTGAGCGGTCAAGGTTGGAGATAAAAACGGCGTCCTGGGTTTCAATCACCGCAACGTTTCGAAGACTGTTCACGCAGACAAGCCTCGAACCGCTTCTTACAAGGGAGTTCTCCGTGTCCCTGAGGATTACGTCTCCTTCAAGCACGTTGCCCTCTGAATCCTTCGGGAAAAACTCGTAGAAAAGCCGCCATGAACCCAGGTCGCTCCAAGAGAAAGAAGACGGTATTACCGCTCCGCGTGAGGTCTTCTCCATTACCGCACGATCAACAGGAACGGAAGGAAGAGCGGCGTAAATATCTCTGTCGATTTGGCGGTGGAAAGCTTCCCGGGCCGGCTCATAGACCTCGGGGCAGAGAGCTGCATACTCATCTATCATAGTTTGCGCCCGGAAAACGAACATTCCGCTGTTCCAGAAGAAGTTTCCCGAGAGCAGGTATTCGCTCGCCGTCTCGGCATCGGGTTTTTCTACAAATCTTTTTATTCTGAGCCCGCCGTCGCGAAGCGGCTCCCCGCCCTCAATGTAGCCATATCCGGTCTCGGGCGCTGAGGGAGTAATCCCAAAAGACACTATGTGGTCATCTTCGGCAAGCGAGACCGCCCTTCGCACATGATCATGGAAATTGTCATCATCCTCAATTACATGATCCGAGGGGAAAACCATTATCGCCGCGTCCTTATCCTGAGAAGCAATTCCGAGAGTCCCGAGCAGAATCGCGGGGGCGGTGTTTCTGCCCACGGGCTCGGTCACAATTTTTATCTTTCCCGAAAAATCCGTAGATTGAAGGCTCCGTTTTATCAGCGGGAGCTGTTTTTCCTCAAGTACAACTCGTATGTTCTCCTGAGCAACAAGACGGGCGGCGCGTTTAAGCGTCCCAAGCAGGAGCGAGTCATCTCCGCTTATCCCGAGAAACTGTTTGGGCATAGACTCCGTTGAGAGGGGCCAGAGCCTGGTTCCCCTTCCCCCGGCAAGAACTAGACAGTAAAGATTTTCTCTAGACATTTTGAGAACTGATTTCCACGGAAAAACTTCCGGGTGTTAATTTACCTGATGGGGTTCCTTGAGGAGATCCCAGACGGTTTTCACGGGGTTAAACGTGGTGAAAGGAACTTCAACGAAAACGGTTATCCAGCCAGACATGGAACCGTTCCAGAGCCCGGGGAGCTCAAGCGCCTTTATCTTCTTTGCGCCGAAAGTCTTTTCGGTGATAATTCCGGCTTCGGGGTCGACAAAGCCGGTCAGATTAAATTTCTCCCCCCTAAAATCCTTTACTCCGCAGACAATATCCACAGGATTAAAATGGCTTGAGCTCTCCCAGATATCCCGCTGAGTGGAAGAGTCCCGGTCAACCTCGGCACTTTCAACTATCTGAAGGGATTCTCCCCCCTCTCCTTCCACCCAGAACGGACCGCCGCCCGGCTCGCCCATGTTTTTTACGACGCCGCATACCCTGATGGGCCTGTGAAGCACCCGAAACAGCAACTCCCTCCTGCCGGCTCCAGACAGTCCTGAAAGTTCCCGGGAGAGGTCCATGAAAAGTTCGCCCCGGCAAAAGGAAATTATCTCACGCTCAAGTGCCTCTGAGGTCCAAGAGGATGAAAGGGCTTCTGTGTAGCGGAAGACTCTTTTCTGGATAGAGAGAAGAACTCCACCGAGGGTCTTTTTCCACTTGACAGTGTCGGAAAGAAGTCCCTCTTTCGCCACGTTATCTATGTTTTTTACAAAAATACAGTCATAGGAAAGTTCATTCAGGTTTTTAAGCAGCGCTCCGTGCCCGGCGGGTCTTCTGAGTAGAGATCCGTCAGCGTCAGTAACGGGCGTGTTGTCCATCGTGACCGCGATTGTATCCGTTTGGGGGTCCTGAACCGAGTATGTTACGTCAAACGAAACCCCTTCGGAGGATAAAAGAGAAATTGCTTCCTTCTCCTCCCGAGCGAACCGCTCCGCAAAGGCAGGAGGAATAGTGAAATGCATCGAGACCGTGTCGCGCGAGGTTATATATCCCAAGGCTTCTTTGAAATGTTCGCAAAAAGCCGTTCTCCGCTCCCCGCCGTAGTCGTGAAAGGGTACGAGCCCTTTAGGAACGTTTTCGTAACCTAGGCCTTCATCTCCTAAAAGGGTATCGAGAATGGGCCCGAAATCCCCTGAAGAGACAGCCTTTTCAAGCCCTTCCCCCAATCTCTCTTCAAGCAGACCCGCGAAAGGAAGCCTTGTTGCGTTCGAGAGGAATTTCTCAAGTATTTTCTCCTCTTCGGGATTCAGAACCGCTTCTTTCGAGGAAAAGACTTTCTGAAGCACGCCAAGGTCCCGGAACATTCTCGAGGCCGCTCCCGATGCCGGAACGAACTTGCACACGCTCGTTTCGGAGAGGGAGTTCTCGTATTCCTGATCAAATACCCGGGATTCATCCTCTCCCAGTTTTCTTATGCCGTCGCCGACTGTTGCGGGGCGAAGGAGTCTGCGGTAGGGATAACCCCTTTTGAACCGTTCAATCTGTTTTTGAATATCCAAGATACGAATTTCCCGCGGCGGACCCTGACAGGAAAACTATACATAAAAAAGCTGAGAACTCCCCTAGTCTCTAAGCGGAACTCAGTGCAGTTCCTTAATTGGGGTGGCGGGACCGACGGGATTTGAACCCGCGACCTCTGGCTTGACAGGCCAGCGTTCTAACCAGGCTGAACTACGGCCCCGTTTAAAACAGATGGTGGGCGGTACAGGATTTGAACCTGTGACCCCCTGCTTGTAAGGCAGGTGCTCTCCCGCTGAGCTAACCGCCCGCAAAAACGCAAAAAAGCAGGCAATCTGTATAACCGAATAAAAACTCTTTGTCCAAGGCTAGGAGGCTGAACCGTTTAGGGCCCGTGCTCTTCTATGAATTTCTCCGCGTCCATAGCCGCCATGCAGCCGCTTCCGGCGGCCGTTATAGCCTGCTTGTACCTTGTATCCTGTATGTCCCCCGCCGCGAAAACACCCGCAACGTTCGTTTCAGATGTGCCGTCTCTGGTAATCAGGTAACCGT
>JAJEGO010000024.1 GCA_022819805.1 Candidatus Dadabacteria bacterium | reverse complement strand
CCGGCCACGGGCTTAACTACGTTAACGTGACCGCGGTTTCGCAAATAGACGGGATCGAGGAACTCAACATCGGTCACAGCATAATTTCACGGGCGGTTTTCTCGGGAATGGAAAAAGCCGTGAGGGACATGATTGACCTGCTATAGTATTAACAGGGCACGGGACACGAAGATATGGTTTCAGGCATAGGCATCGACATGGTTCGCAACAGCCGGATAGAGAACCTCATTGAGAAATGGGGAGAGAAGTTCCTTCGCAAAGTCTTCACCGATGACGAGCTCGCGCAAAACGGCAACGGCAAGAACAGGAACATAAGCTACGCCGCCAACTACGCGGTCAAGGAGGCTTTCGTGAAGGCGCTTGGAACCGGGTTCAGGCGGGGCATAAAGTTCCACAACATAGCGGTCAGGCGAAACGAGCTCGGAAAACCCTTCATAGACCTTCGGGGAAGCACAAAGGAAATCGCCGAGCAGATGGGCCTGACAAAAATCCACACCACCATATCGCACGACGGGGAATACTCAGTCGCCGTAGTCATACTCGAGGGCTGACTCCTTCAGCCAGGATCTCCCGTCCGCCCCCAAGGGTTCGGAAAAACCACTACCCGGGACGAGCGTAAATCCCGAATCAGCATGTAATATCTTTATCTGGGAAACCCGTAATGCATGAGAACCTCAAAAGACTCGACACCAAGGGAGTGGACAGAGTAAAGCCGGGACTCGAGAGAATCACCGCGGTTCTGGGGGAACTGGGGTCTCCCCACGAAAAAAAGGACTACGTCACCGTCGCCGGAACCAACGGCAAGGGTTCCGTGGCGGCCTGCATCGCGTCAATACTGGAGGCAAACGGCTATCGCACAGGCCTGTTCACCTCCCCTCACCTGATCAATGTCACCGAAAGGATAAAGGTGTGCGGAGAGGAAATAACCGGCGAGGAACTTGAAGAGAGCCTAGCCGCGGTTTTTGCCGCCTGCGCGAGAATCAGCGTCGAGCTCAGTTATTTCGAACTGCTGACCGCGGCCGCATTTCTCTACTTCAACCGCAGGTCCATAGACATAGGAGTGCTCGAAGTGGGAATGGGAGGGAGATGGGACTCGACAAACGTGTGCGATCACGTGGCAAGCGTCATAACGAACGTTTCCTTTGACCACACCGAATACCTGGGAAATACATTGAGGGAGATCGCGGCTGAAAAAGCCGGAATAATCAAAAAAAACGGACTCGTGGTGACCGGATGCACGGGCGAGCCCCTCTCCGTGATCAAGCGCCGCTCCCAGGAGAACTCGGCAAGACTCTACAGGGGGGGAGCGGATTTCGCTTACAGAAAAAATGAGGACTTAAGTTTCGATTACACGGGACCGGGATGGAACCTCCCGGGGCTTAAGGCGGCTCTTTCGGGCACCCACCAGGTGGAAAACGCCGCAATATCCGTGGCGACAGCCGAACTGCTGGGGATGCACACCCGCTACGGAACGGACCCTCAAAAAATAAGTGAGGCCCTTTTGGGAGTAAGCCTCGGGGGAAGAATGGAATACCTAGACAGGGAAACCCCCGTTATAATCGACGGTGCCCACAACGTCGCCGCGGGGAAAAACCTTGTCGAGTCACTTGAGTTCTACCACCCGGGAACAAGGTTCAATTTCCTCGTAACAATGCTTGACAACAAGGACGTCGGGGGGTTCACCGAAATACTCTCCCGCGTTTCTGGAAAACTGATCATAACGGAACTTGCCGGGGAAAAAAGGTCCTTGGGTGGGGAAAAGATTCAGGCGCTTGTCCGGGGGAGGTTCGACTCGGTCGAGGTGGTAAAAGATCCCCTGGAGGCATACAGGAGGCTTCTTGGCTGCGGGGAAGCGGTCTGCGTGTGTGGTTCCTTTTATCTCATAGGTTATCTTAAAGAGGCGGTTGAAAATGAAAAAACTCTCGATAGTGACTGACGACCTTTTCCTGGCTCACCAGAACCCTCCGGGGCACCCCGAGTGTCCGGAGAGGCTGCTCAGCATCCTGGGGGCGCTTGAGAGTTCGGGCCTCATGGAGAAAACGGTTCCCATGGACACAAGACCCGCGACCGAGGAGGAAATCACCCTCGCCCACAGCAAGCCCTATTTCGACATGGTGAAAGGCACCTCGGGCAAGAATTTCTCCCAGCTCGATGCCGACACGTCCACGTGCGGGGCTTCTTTTGACGCGGCGCTTGCGGGCTCCGGGGGACTTATATGCTCGACAAACGATATTCTCTCCGGGAAAATCGACACCGCGTTCGTACTGGCCCGCCCTCCGGGCCATCACGCCGAACACGACAGGGCTATGGGGTTTTGCCTGTTTAACCACGTGGCGGTCGCCGCGGCTCATCTGCTTGCCAACTGCGGGCTTGAGAGGGTCCTGATCATAGACTGGGACGTACACCACGGAAACGGCACCCAGCATATCTTTTACGATTCCGACAAGGTGGTTTACTTTTCGGTGCACCAGTTCCCGTTTTATCCCGGCACCGGAAGCCTCAAGGAGCTTGGATACAAGGACGGGCTCGGGTACACGGTTAACGTCCCCTGCCCCGCGATGCTGGGCGATGAGGATTACCTCAGAATATTCACCGAGATACTGGGACCCGTGGTAGAGCAGTACGCCCCGGAATTCATTCTTATATCGGCGGGCTTTGACGCCTACCAGGTCGACCCGCTCGGAGGAATGCTGGTTACCTCCGATGGATTCGCAAGGCTCACAAGGTTCGTAATGCAGCTTGCGGAGAAACACTGCCGGGGAAATATCGCCTTTTTGCTCGAGGGAGGCTACAACACGGCGGAAATGGGACTGATCATGCGGTCGGTCATAGAGGAGATACTTGATCTTAAGGTTTCGGACACCGGTTTTAACCCCAAGCGGACAACCTGCGAGCACACGGTCTCGGAAATCAGAAAGATTTACTCGAAATACTGGAATTTCTAGCCGATGAGAAGACTCGCCATTCGACTGCTCGCCTTCTTCCGGCGCATTTCCCTGCTGATTCAAAAGCTGCGGGGCAAAACACCAGCCGATGTCGCCGAGCGGCGCGTAGTCAGCGGCCGGTCCTGGGATGAGTTCTGCGACACTCTGAAAGCGGCCGGGGCCGCGCTGAATTTCCCCGGCGCACCCCAAGATCCCTTCAACCAGGCCGAGGGCTACCGCTACCTCAGCCGCCTGGCCCGAGGCGGACTGATGGCGTTTGTGGAATACTCAGACCCCAGGGCGCCGGTGCTCCACCGGGTGGCTCACGAGACGGTAAAGCTTGGCAGCGACAATCCCGATAACTACTACCAGACAGCCACCATCTGCGGCGACTACGAGTACCGGATCTCCGGCCGGCGCAACACCGTTAAGTATCTCGGCTTCGGAACCCAGGCCGGGCACTACGGACAGGGAAGAGGCATGCCGCCTACAGGCTACGTCGAGGCCGAAGAACTCGAAATCGGCGAAGACGGCCGCCTTGAGCTCATTGTCAGCAGTCGGCGCCACGAAGGAAACTGGCTGCCGATGACCGCAGAAAGCGGCACGCTGATCGTGCGGCAGACATTTCTTGACCGTGAAACAGAGGTGCCCGCCGAACTGCACATCGAACGCATAAACTGCCCGGACGACGAGAAACAGCCAAGTCCATTGACGCCAGAGCAGATCGACGAAGGACTCAAGTCCGCCAGCACGCTGGTGGCAGGCGCGTCGATGATCTTTGCCAACTGGGCCCGCGGCTTCCAGAAGCACACAAACTCCCTGCCCATGTTCGACCCGGACGTTTCGCTCGCAGCGGGTGGCGACCCGAACATCGTCTACTATCACAGTCACTGGGCCGTGGCCGAGGACGAAGCCCTGGTGATCGAGGCTACGCCCCCCGAGTGTGAGCACTGGAACTTCCAGCTCAACAACTACTGGATGGAGTCGCTCGACTACCGCTATCACAACATCCACACCAACAAGCACTTGGCACACTACGAGGAAGACGGTTCCGTGCGGCTTGTGGTCGCTCACGAGGATCCCGGGCTGCCGAACTGGATCGAGACTGCCGGCCACACCTCAGGCACGATGTGCTTTCGCTGGATCAGGGCGACGGAGCATCCCCAACCACAGACCCGCTTGGTGAAGCTTGTGGAACTGAAGGCGCTTTATGGGGAGAAGAAATAGCACTCACCCATAGATCTCATGGTAATACATTTGATAAATAAAGTGAATGATTGAAGAGATTTAGAGATGTCTAAGAAAAAACATAAAGCCCCAAAGCTGCTGGAGACCTCAACCGACTACGCCAACCCCTACCGCCCACTGCCGGTCTCGATCTTCAACCGGGTCGGCCGCATGGCCCGGAGACTCGGTCTCAACAACGATCTCAGTGTCGGCAGCATGATCGACGCGTCCAGAAAGAAGACCGGGCTTTCTGACTTCGGCGACGAATGGTTCCTTGAGCCCCTCGACGTGCTCGTCCGGTCGATTAACGACGAGGCGCAATTAACCCCTCTGGGCAGAAAGATTCAGCGGTCGCGTATCGTGTCGGCTCTCTCGGCCCGGCTGCGCGCGGAGCAGCTGTTACGTGCCCACCCGGAGATCCACGACATCGATCTCGGGAAGATCATTCTCATCGCAGGCCTGCAGCGTACCGGAACGACCACGCTGCACCGGTTGATCGCGGCGGATCCCCGGGCTCGCGCACTGCTGTCGTGGGAAGCGTTAAATCCGCTCCCGCTCCGTCGTGAACGCAAGGGCGATCCCAGGCGCCGAATGGCACACGGCAAGATGGCGGCCCGCGCGATCCGGTATCTTGCGCCGGAGTTCTTCGTCATCCACCCCATGGAATACGACGCGCCGGAGGAGGATGTTCTCCTCCTCGACCTCTCCTTCATGAGCCAGGCGCCTGAGGCGACTATGCACGTGCCGAGCTACTCAAGCTGGCTTGAGCAGCAGGATCACACGAAGAGCTACGAGTACCTGGTCACCTTGCTCAAGATCCTGCACTGGCAGCGTCCGGGCGATTTTTGGGTGCTCAAGACGCCCCATCACATGGAGCATCTCGACGTCGTTGTTGATGTCCTCTCCGATGTAACCATCGTGCAGACGCATCGCGACCCGAAGAAAACGATACCCTCGTTCATGAGCATGGTGGCCCACGGGAGGGGCATTACGAGCGACCATGTCGACCCGGGCAAGGTCGGGGCCCACTGGATGCGCAAGACGCTCCGCATGATGGAGCGCTCGCTGGCCGTGCGAAGAGCCGCAGACGACGGCACCTTCATCGACGTATCGTATTACAATCTGGTCACGGATCCTCTGGGCGAATTGCGCAGGGTGTATGACGCCGCGGGAATCGAGTTCGCCGCGGAGGCCGCGGAGGCATCAAAAGCGATTTCAAGACGAGACACAAAGGATCGCCACGGAAGACACGTCTATTCGCCGGCAAGCTTCGGCCTCGATGACCAATCCATCGACGAGGCCACTGAATTCTACCGGCAGGCGTACCGAATCCCCCATGAAGATGCCATCCGCAAGGAAGACTCCCGGCCGACCGCGACCACGACGCAAGACGGGGCTTCTCTGCGGACCGCAGGTAGAGGGTGACCCGATGCCGGAACCGAAACGCAACACAATCTTCGGCGCCGTGTACGGCGGGATCACCGACCGTCTCTCGCAACGGAAGACTTTGAGCCCGGTTCCGGAGAGTGTCCGAATCGACGGCAAGACCTGCCTCGTCACCGGGGCCAACAGCGGGCTTGGAAAGGCGGTGGCGGTGGACCTGGCGAAGCGGGGCGGCCATGTCCTAATGGCCTGCCGCGGAGGCCATCCAGGGGCCGGGGACGAGGTAAGGCGCCTCTCCGGCTCAGACAACGTGGAGATGCTCAGGGTGGATCTCTCCGATCTTCGTTCCGTGCACACACTCTGCGACCGGCTCAAGCGCGGCGGCAACCGGGTGGACATCGCAGTTCTGAACGCCGGCGTGATGCCGTCTCGCGCCCGCAGGTCCGCCCAGGGCTACGAATTGATGTTTGCCGTGCATTTTCTGGCCAACCGGGTTCTAATCGACCGCCTTCTGGCCGACGGAACGATCCGCCCTACCCCCCGTTCCGGCCAAACCCCGAGGATCGTGTTCGTCTCCTCCGAGAGCCATCGATCCGCCGGCCCTATCGACTTCGACCATTTCGCCGCCTTCACCGACTACGGAATGAAAGACGGAATAAAGCACTACGGGGCAAGCAAACTGCACATGTGCACCTACGCGCAAGAACTCTCGCGCAGGCTGAATCCGGGCGGCGAGGTCCAGGCGGCGGTGACATCGCTCTGTCCGGGAGCGATCAACTCAAACCTCGCGCGGGAAGCGCCGGCTCTGATGAAGCTCATCCTCTACCCGGTCATGCACATGTTCTTCGCGGCGCCCGAGAAGGCGGCGGCTCCGGTCACCTACGCGTGTTGCGCGGAGGAAATCGGGCGGCGAAGCGGCGTCTACCTCCACCTGATGCAGGAGAAAAGGCCGTCTGCGCTTGCCACGGACGAGGATGCCGGCACAAAGCTGTGGGAAGCAAGCGAGGCACTGCTTGCAAAGCACGCGCCATAACGGTTAATAAAGGATAGACATGTTCAAAGGCCTGATCAGTTCTGATACCGTGGAAATCGAAGCCCCGATCGAGCGGGCATGGGACATACTCATGGACGTGGAGCGGTACGGCGAATGGAATCCCTTCACGGCCCGGGTGAAAACGGATTTCGAAATCGGCTCACCCGTTCATCTCTACGCCACACTGGGGCCGGTTAAGCTTAAGCAGACCGAGCGGATCGAGGCTGTCGACCGGCCGCACCTGCTGGTCTGGAGCACGAAGATAGGCGCTCGCGCCCTGCTCTTCGCCTGGCGGGAACAACGCCTTGAGCGGGTGGACGAGAGGCGCTGCCGCTACGTGACGACCGACGCGTTCAGCGGCCTCCTCACGCCGCTTGTCATGCTTTTCTTCGGTCGGATGGTGCGCCGCGGTTTTAACGACGTGGCATGGGGGCTCAAACGGCGCGCGGAGGGCCTTTCCCCTTCCTAGGCAAAGCTTTGCCGGGAATTCACATTAGGAAGATATATCGCCTTTTCTGTAGTCGCTTCCCTTGATGAAAAGAGGGATGCACATCTCGTAAAGCCTCGAAGCTATCCTCTCCCCCACCCTGTCCTCGAGTATCTCCGTCCTGGCAGCGGATCTTCTTGGAAGCGACTCTCTGGCGACGTAGTTCGTGGTGACGAGGGTCTTTTTTGAGGAGTTATAGCGCTTGGAGATAAGCTGATCGAGGATGTTCTGCTCCCATTCGGAACTCTTCCCCTTCCCCATCTCGTCTATAACCAGGATTTCCGCGGTTATAAGCGGCCCTATTATCTCGTTTTCGGGAATTCCCTCGGAATAGGCCTTGCGCAGGTCCGCGAGCAGAAAGAAAAAGTCGGTAAACACGCACTCGACGGCCTTCTGGAGGGTGAGCTCCGCTATGGCCCCCACGGCAAGGCGCGTCTTGCCGACCCCCGGGCCTCCCATGAGCAGAAAGCCTTTTTCCTTGGGGTACTTGTCGACAAACGATTTCACGTAGCTCATTGCCGCATACTGGCTCTGATCCGGCTCTCGGGGGTCTATGTCATCTGAGCGCAGAACATCTACGAACTTAGACGGAATCTTAGCGTTGTTGTACCGCCTGACCTTAAGCCTCGTTATCCCGCAGAGCCCGCAGCGCTCAAGGTACCTGTAGCCCCTTTCGTTCTCAAGAAACACCGTTCCAGACCCCCCGCACTCGCTGCATTCGGAGACGCAGTCGCAGATCTCGGCGCGGGCGTACTGGCCGTTCTCAGGGGAAATCAGGTACCCCCTGCCGGAACATGTTCGACAACCGGTCGCTATATGTTTTCTTCTGGCCATATCACTTCATCGTGAAGACATTATCTATGCCGAGAGTCTCGCACACGATCTCGTCCCGAAAAGCCTTAAGGGTTTTCCCCCTCGCGCTCTCGTCGTAGAGTTTCGCCTCGTCGGGAAGCCTGCTCCGCGCGGCGGCGGTTATCTGCTCCTGGCGCTCGGCTGAGAGACTCGAGAAAACATCCTCAACGAAGCCCCGCCACAAAGAGTCAAACTGCCTGTACATGTTGGCTGACCCCACGGTGTCCGTCTCGCAGACCCTCTCCCTCAGTCTTTTGTAATTCTCCCTTATATGCCCTTCTTTTTCCTCAATTATTATCTTATCAAGCCTCCTCAGGACCTGTTCTATTATACTGCTTCTGGCAAAGGCGGCGGTTTCCGGTTCCGTCCGCTCGGACTCCGCCGACTGGGCTTTGAGATACTCCTCGATTTCCTGTCTTATGTTAAAAAGCCCTCTTGGTTCCAGGGCCCCCATCTGCCTTTTCTTCTCGAAGCCGTAGGCTATGGCCTTAATGACCATTTCCTTTGAAACGGACCTTTCGCCAAGCTCCCTTATAAAACCGTAATCCCTGGCAGAAAGCATAAGGCCCTTTCCCGCAAGCCCGAGAAAATACCGCTCTATGTCGGCTATGTAGTTTCGCTCTTCGGACTTCATCTTCCCCCGGAAAAACACACCTGGCTCCGGCCCCTACCCCATAACCTCTCGCATGGCCGACATCGTATCGGCGTAGTTCTCTGTCTTGTATATGCCCGAGCCCGTAACCACTATGTCGGCTCCGGCCTCCACCACTTCTTTTATATTCCCCAGGTTTATCCCGCCGTCAGCTTCAATAAGCGGTTTCTTTCCGTCCATCCGGTCAAGGAGAGACCTTAGGTCGCTTATCTTGGAGAGCATCTCGGGAATGAACTTCTGACCCCCGAACCCCGGCTCCACGGTCATTATCACTATCACGTCTATAAGCTCCATCAGCTTCTCCTCTATCACGCCGATAGGGGTCGCGGGGTTAAGGGCCACCCCGGCCATAACCCCTCTCCATCTGATGGATGAGAGAGCGCTGTAGAGAAGGTTGCAGGCCTCCATCTGAACGGTGACGATCTTTACGTAAGGAGCCCCGGCATCTATGAATTTTTCCGTGAATTTCTCGGGACTATCGATCATCAGGTGTATATCCATCTGGGGCGGCGATTCCATCCGGGTAATCGCCTCCACTATGGGTATTCCTATGCTTATGTTCGGAACGAAGTGCCCGTCCATCACATCCACGTGGATAATGTCGGCACCCGCCTGGCAGACGGCGTTTACCTCATCTTCAAGGCGAAGATAGTCACACGACAGTATTGAAGGAGCCAGGAGTTTTTTCATTTAAGTTTCTCCGCATAGCGATGTGGGATTCGTTGGTATTTTACCCGAACAACAGCAAAAACCCACGCACCCCTACGCGGAACCCAAGGCCGTTCCATACTGGAAAGCGAATTCCGAGACGATAGCAGGGCGCAAACAATGCTGGCTAAGATCGTGCTTTCATGATCCCACCATACGCAAAAGACGGAACAGCGATTCCCTGTTACAATTCAACCGGAATATGCAGCGATAAAACCACTTTCCGGAACTATAGCTACAGCCGAGAAAAACCGATTCATAAACCTGCTCCTTCTGAAGAATTCATTTTTTGTCAGAACGTGTGTAGAGAATAAGCTACATGCCCGGTTTTTGGCCTTGACGGTTAGTAATAACTGAATTAGAATAAAAATTAGTTGAAAACTATTCTCATTTAATAATTCTGATGATGAAAGATTTTGAATGCACGCAGGAATCATATGCCAGGGAGGTTCTGCGGGAAAAGGGACTTAAGTCAACTGCGCAGCGTCTTGCCGTCGTTCATATTCTTCACATGAGCGGGAAATCGCTTTCAATCGGTGAAATACACTGCGGGGTGAAGGACCTGCTGGGTAACACGGGACTTGCCACCATCTACAGAACACTTGAGATGTTCGAAGATCTGGGCATCGTTAAGCGCCTTCATTTTCCCGACGGCGGTCACGGCTACACGTTTTCCCAGGGCGAGCACGTTCATCACATGGTGTGCGTTGACTGCAGGGGGGTTTTCGATTTCTCCGAGTGTCCAGCGGAGAACTTTGATTACGCTTCGGTTGAAAAACAGGGGTTCCGCATGAAGGATCATTTTATACAGCTTTTCGGTCAGTGCGGGAAGTGCGTGGAGGCAGCCTGACAATATATGGACCAGACAAGAATTCAGAAACTCACCGATTACACCTCGCTATTCTTTGCGGGCGTCTGTGCTGTCCACTGTTTTGTGGTACCGGTGGCGCTCATACTGTTCCCGGTCGTGGGTTCGGCGGTTGCGTTTGAGTTTGAAGAGGTTTTTCACGAGCTGATGCTTTTTGCGGTTATTCCCATAAGTACGATCGCCGTATTTCTCGGCTGCAGACGCCATAAGGATTTGAGCGTTATCGCGCTGGTAGTTCTGGGGCTTTGTTTTATCCTGGTAGGAATCTTCGCAACTACGGGCTACATGGAATACGTCCTTGCTTTTATCGGCGCTTTCATCATGATTTTCGGCCACCTGCGCAATTTCAGGCTCTGCAGGCAAGACGACTGCTGCGATCACTGATTCCCAAAGAAATTTAAATTTTTTCTGTCAGAACGTGTTGCCGACCGTTTTGTTTTGCTGTGCAGGGAGTTGTCCCTGTTCGGAGGAGGGGGCACTCGGGTAACGGAGCAAGCAACCTGTTCATGCTGTCGGCGCCTGTTGAGGGTTGGCGTTTCACGACGGATGATGCGAGAATCAAGCTCAAGTCATTGTACCCGTCAACACAAAAATGAGGCTATATGCTAGCGGCGAAAGCTGGAACGACCGGGAAACCAGTTGTACAAAGCTGGCAACACCAGCAACGTCAGGATAGTCGAGGATATGATGCCCCCAACAACTACCGTTGCAAGCGGTCTCTGAACTTCCGCTCCCGTGCCGGTATTGAGCGCCATGGGAACGAATCCGAGTGAAGCAACCAATGCGGTCATCAAGACGGGCCGCAGACGCGTCAGCGAGCCTTCAAAAATAGCTTCCTGCAGAGGCTTGCCTTGTTTTTCGAGATTGCGGATAAAGGACAGCATCACCATACCATTTAACACAGCCACACCGGAAAGTGCTATGAAGCCGACACCCGCGGATATGGATAGCGGAATGCCACGCAGCCACAAGGCTACTATTCCACCCGTTAAAGCCAAAGGTACGCCAGAGAATATAAGCAACGCGGCACGCCCTGAACCGAAGGTGAAAAATAGCAGGCCGAATATCAGCAACAGTGCCAACGGCACGATAATTGAGAGACGCCGTTTTGCCGAAATCAGCTGTTCAAACGTGCCGCCGTATTCAATCCAGTATCCAGCCGGGAGACTTATATCCGCGGAAACCTGTCTGCGTAGCTCATCCACGAAGCTTCCCAGATCACGACCACGGACATTGGAAGTCACAACAATGCGGCGCTTGCCATTTTCCCGGCTAACCTGATTGCTGCCATAAGCAATTGAAATATCGGTTACTTCACCCAGAGGAACGTAGTCGAAAAAGTCTCCGGCACTTTCCTGTCCATGGTTCGGCAAATTTACCGGCAGGCGGCGCAACGCATCGATATCGGTACGCAGATATTCAGGTAAACGCACAACCAGATCAAACCGGCGATCTTCCTCAAACACCTCTCCGGCCTTGCGTCCACCCATCGCGACTTGGACAGTCTGCTGAATATCGTCAATATCAAGGCCGTACAAGTGCATGCGTTTGCGGTTCGGCACAATGCTCAGAACCGGCAGTCCGGCAACCTGTTCTACTTTGGCTCCCGCCGTACCCGGGATATTTTTAACTACATCCAGAACTTCGTTGGCCGATTTTAGAAGCTGATCCATATCATGACCGTAAATCTTCACGGCCAAATCGCTTCTCACTCCTGAAATCAGTTCGTTGAAGCGCAGCTGAATCGGCTGGGAAAACTCGTATTTACTGCCTGGAATCTGTTCCAAAACCATCTCCATTTCCTCAACGAGTTCATCTTTAGACTTGCCGGAGTCAGGCCATTGATCACGGTCTTTCAGTAAAACATAGGTATCGGCTATGTTTGGCGGCATGGCATCCGTCGCCACTTCCGCCGTACCGATACGCGCGAGGACGGTTCTAACTTCGGGAAATTCCGCAAGCCGCTTTTCCATGATGGACTGCATGCGCACCGATTCCGTCAATGATGTGCTGGGGCCGCGCAAAGCCTGTACCGCGATATCGCCTTCATCCAGATTCGGGATAAATTCCGCCCCCATTCGTAAAGCGAAGATGATGCTGACAGCGACAAGGAAAGTGGCCGCGCCAATTACGGGTAACGGATGCGCGATACTCCAGCGCAGCGCTGGCCTGTAGGCTTTCTTTGCGCGGCTTATGACGGCGGTTTCTTTTTCGTGCACTTTGCCGGTAACAAATATGGCTACGGCCGCAGGAACGAATGTAACGGAAAGCACCATTGCCGAGAGCAAGGCAGTCACGACGGTAAAGGCCATCGGATGGAACATCTTGCCCTCCACGCCCGTCAGGGAGAAGATAGGTATGTACACAACCGTGATGATCAAAACCCCGAAAATACTGGGCTTGATCACTTCCGCCGAGGCTTTAGAAGCCAGGTCAAACCGTTCCTCTTTCGAAAGAATCCTCCCCAGCCTTTGTTGTTCCATGCCAAAGCGACGCAGACAGTTCTCGATAATGATGACCGCGCCGTCAACGATAAGCCCGAAATCAAGCGCGCCGAGGCTCATCAGGTTTCCCGACACCTTGTTCTCCACCATACCCGTAATGGTCATGAGCATTGAGATCGGAATTACCAAGGCCGCAACCAATGCGGCGCGAATATTTCCAAGCAGCAGAAATAAAACCACGATTACCAGCAACGCGCCTTCAACAAGATTCTTCTTGACCGTGCCAATGACTTTTTCAACTAATGTCGTCCGATTATAGACCGGTTTGATAATAACGCCTTCAGGAAGGCTGGAGGCAATTTCCTTGAGCTTTTCGCCCACGCGGTCGGAGACGTCACGGCTGTTTTCCCCCATAAGCATCATGGTCACGCCGAGAACGGTCTCCTCGCCGTTTTTTGTGGCCGCGCCTGTTCTAAGCGGGCCATCCAGAGCAATATCAGCTACATCTTTGATACGTATGGTCAGTTTGTCACGTTTTGCGACGATAATGTTGCTGATATCTTCTATATTTTTGACCTGTCCAGGAATGCGTACCAAGTACTGCTCACCCTGGTGCTCGATATAACCCGCGCCGACATTGTAATTATTAGCTTTCAGAGCTTCTACCACTTCACGGATAGTCAGGCCATAGGACAACAGTCGATCAGGAGAAGGCTTGACGTGATATTGCTTCTCGTATCCCCCGATAGTATTGACCTCAACCACACCTTTCAGGTTTCTGAGCTGCGGCGCGATAATCCAGTTCTGTACCGTCAGCAGGTCCATTGGCGTATATTCCGTGCCGTTTTCTTTGAGTGCTCCAGGCTCGGTTTCCACCGTGTAAAAGAAAATCTCGCCAAGTCCAGTGCTGATCGGCCCCATAATCGGCTCCAGGTTCTCGGGAATTTCACTTTTAATCTGCTGTAGGCGTTCGGAGATCTGCTGTCGCGCAAAAAATATGTCGGTGCCGTCTTCAAACACGACCGTCACCTGCGACAAGCCGTAGCGCGATAAAGAGCGCGTATAATCAAGGTTCGGAATTCCCGCCAGCACGGTTTCAATCGGGAAGGTTATGCGCTGCTCGACTTCCAGGGGAGGATAGCCTTCGGCTGCAGTGTTAATCTGGACCTGTACGTTAGTTATGTCCGGCACCGCGTCGATTGACAAGCGGCTGAAATTGTAAATGCCCAGGGCGCAGATTGCCAGAACGAACACCAGCACAAGCCATCTGTATTCAATCGATCGCTTGATGATTTTCTCAATCATTGTTCAACACTCTTAAATCAGTGTTCATGTGAGGTTGTTGATTTTAAAAGATCGGCCTTGATGACGAAGCTTCCACGGCTCACGTAAGTTTCTCCGCGCTCAAGCCCGGAGGCGATCTCAACATTGGTTGTGCCCATCATGCCGACCTTAACAGGGCGCAGTTCGTAGGTATCGCCGTTCCTTGTGAAGACGACTTCCTGGTCTCCCATATATTGAAGGGCTGTTTTCGGCACGGCTATCGGGGCCTGCTTCTCGCCTATGTTGATAATGCCCTGAATTGCCATGCCCGGACGCCATATGCCGTCTTCATTGGATAATTCCACGATGGCTACAACCGTCTGGCTTGAGGCATCAGCGATAGGAAGAAGTTTGGATATTCTGGCTATCCGCCGTAGCATCTCATCACCGGAGTGGGTCTCGTCCAGTGAATGGATATCAACCGTCTGGCCTTCTTTGATGTACTTTATGTCGCGCGGAAAAACATGATATTTCGCCCATACTGTTGATAAATCAGCAACTACAAATATCTCCTTGCCGTTCGTAACATCTCCGACATTGGTTCCACGTTTGATAACCACGCCATCTATAGGCGAAACAACTTCGTAGGTTATGAGACTTTCGTTGCTTTCAACAGTGGCAAGATTCTGGCCTTTTTGGACTTTTTCCCCAAGGCTTACGTGCACCGCATGAACAAAGCCCGGAAAACGGGCACGGATCTTGGCGGTATTGTTTTCGTTCAAAGTGACGCGCCCCATCAGCAGTCTTGTCATCGTCACTTTCATGGGCGAAGCCTTCATTACCTCAATCCCGGACAGTTCTGCGAACTCCGGGGAGATTCTTGTCTTTTTCTGCTCCTTACCGCTATCGTCCTCGAGTTCCTGGTATTCATGCTTATGGTCAATATCAGCAGAGTAAGCCTTCTGCGGGAACCCGTCACGCATAACAGCGTAACCAACATTACCTAGCAATAAGGCTAGCACGAATATACGCATTATAGCCATTGTTCTTAAGTACAAGCCCTCTTGTTCAAACAGACTCATAATCGATCTTAACGACAATTAAGATTAGACTGTAACGACCGTTGCTTCGGAACGGTCAGACTTGCCGCAAAAGAGACCACGAACAACACCAAGACCTTTTGACGTCACTACTTAAACTCTGAAGCACAAAACTGACTATCTTCCTTCACAGAAGTCTAGCACAGTGATGAGCAGGGGACAATGTTATAATGGTTTTGCACACAGAAGTTCAACGGGGGAATATCTGCCTTGGGAATTTGGAAATTCACGCGCCCAAGGGAGGAAATCATAATCGAGCACACCCAAATGGCAGTAAAGCGACTGCGGACCATCTTCTTGACAGTGCATTTCCGCATGCTAGATTAAATGAGAACATTTTTCATTTAATCTAGCAGATGAGCAGACCTTTTTTTCTACTATTCACAGCAGTTTTTCTCGGAGCACAGGTGCTCTTCTTCGCGCACGCAAGCGGTTACGCCCTCGAAAAACACAAACACAAGGGAACTGCCTGCGAGATATGCCTGAGCGCCAAGTATCAGGACTGCTCAAGTCCCGGTGTCACCAGCGAAGTCTGTTTTTTTCACCACGCAGAATACATTCCCCAGCCATCCATTGGCGTTATCATCATTCGGAACACTTGCGACACGGGAATTACCCGCGGACCTCCCCTCTCCTCCTAAAGCAGTAAAAGGATCTTTTTAAATTCCCTGCGCATGTGCACGGGGAGCAGTGTTTTTTTTCAAACAAGGAGGAAGAAAATGAATATATTGCGTTTAGCGGTCATAACCGCGTTTTTTGCCGTTCTGCCGTTTTCTCAGATGCCCGCTTCTGCCGCTTCCGAACAGGAGATAGAGGCTTTAAAGAAGGAGATGCAGGATATGAGATCGGAATATGAGAACCGGATTTTAAAGATGGAAGAAAAACTCTCCCAGATGGAGTCTGAAGCGTCTCAAGCCAAAACAACTTACTCAAAGAGCAGGGACACAGCCTACCCCAGCAGAGCTATCTATAACAGGAATCTTAATCCTTCAATCGGAGTAATACTGGGCGGACGATTCGCCAGCTTCTCTTCAGATGAGGACGAAATTCCCGGGTTCGTCCTAGGGCATGAGGGAGAAAGGGGAACGGAAGGAATTTCCCTTGGGGAGACCGAACTTAATTTCTCGACAAGCGTTGACGATAAATTCTACGCTCATACAACCTTGGCCCTTGTGGACGGAGAAGAAGGAGTTGAAGTCGAGCTTGAGGAAGCATACATGGAAAGCCTTCCAGGTCTCGGGCTTCCAACAGGAACGACGGTAAGGATAGGACGCGCGTTCTGGACTATGGGATACCTCAACGAGCATCACTCCCACTCTGAAGATTTCGCCGATCGCCCTCTGCCTTACAGAGTTTTTCTCGAGAAAGCCTTTAATGATACCGGAGCGCAGATTTCATACGTGCTTCCAACCGACTTCTATATCGAGGCGGGAGGCGGTGTTTTCCGTGGGGACGATTTCCCGTTTGGGGGAGCTGAGGGTAACGATATAAACTCATTCAGCGCCTTCCTGCGGGTAGGCGGTGACATAGGAGAGAACTCATCCTGGAGAATCGGGGGCTACCTGCTTGACGGAGAGGCAAGCGGCCGCGGTGGAGGCGGGGGGCATGGAAGCGAGGAAGAAGGCGAAGAAGAAGAGGAAGAGGGCGAGGAGGGATTTGAAGAATTTTTCACCGCCGGCATGTATACAGGCGACACGAGGCTCTACGCGCTTGATCTCCGCTACGTGTGGGCACCAACCGGAAATGCTCACGAGAAGGAACTGCTTCTCCAGGGGGAATATTTCCGGCGTGATGAAAAAGGCGTCTACATCCTTGAGGAAGGAGACGAAGTGCTCGAAGAGCGTCTGGACGGGGAGAGCCAAGGCTGGTACGCGCAGAGTGTTTTCAAGTTCGCGCCGAAATGGAGAATAGGCGCCCGCTATTCCCAGATTTACTCTCCCAAGGATTCAGGAATAGAACACGATTCCTACGCGGTAGCCATAATGGGTGACTGGTCAAACAGCGAGTTTTCCCGTATACGCCTTCAGTACAACTACGAAAAAGTAGGAGAGGATCTAAGCGACAACCAGATTCTGCTCCAGTACATAATGGGCATAGGTGCTCACGCGGCGCATAAATATTAAAAGGAACCGGAGTGTGAAACGCTTTCTAATCTTCCTTTATCTCCTGTTGCCGGGGCTGTTTTTTCTGGCCCCGGCACCTTCTTTAGCAAAGGTAAACGTATTTGCCTGCGAGCCGGAATGGGCGTCACTCGCCCAAGAAATCGGCGGCGACAAGGTGGAAGTGTTTGCGGCTACCTCGGCTATGCAGGACCCTCATTACATACGGGCCCGTCCAAGCCTGATATCCAAAGCGCGCAGAGCCGATCTGCTGCTCTGCTCGGGCGCAAGTCTTGAGATAGGCTGGCTTCCGATTCTGCTTCAGAAGGCAAGCTCCGACATCCAACCCGGTTCTGTCGGTTACCTTATGGCGGCGGATGTGGTTACGATGCTTGAAGTACCGGTCGTGGTCGACCGCAGCATGGGAGACGTGCATCCGGAAGGCAACCCCCACGTGCACCTGAATCCGCACAATCTGATGACGGTGGGCGAGGCGCTTGCTGACCGGCTTTCAGGAATAGATTCTGAAAACACCTCTTTTTATAAGCATAGTCACCGGGATTTTTCATCCCGCATGCGCAAGGCGATTTCCCGATGGGAATCCGAGGCTGCTGCGCTTAAGGGAAAACCGGTTGTGGTTCATCACAAATCGTTTACTTATCTCATTGACTGGCTCGGAATGAAACAAGTGGGGACACTTGAACCAAAACCCGGCATTCCGCCGACAACTTCTCATCTGAAGAGTCTGCTGCTAGAGTTAAGAACCGCTCCGGCGGACGTGATCATCCGTACCCCTTCCGATCCGGATGACGCGAGCGAATGGCTGTCGGGGAAAACCGGGACAAGAGCGATCGTGCTTCCTTACACAGTCGGCAGCGACAAGCAGAGCAGCGATCTGTTCGCGCTGTTTGACAGGATTATAGCCTTGTTGGGAGGATCGCGTAATTTTAGACAGTGAACTTGTAGAGATCATCGGACCCGCGGTGGCGGCCGGTCTTATGATCGCGCTCACGCACGCCCCTCTGGGTATCGAGGTGCTCCGTCGCGGCATCATCTTTATTGATCTCGCGGTGGCGCAGATTGCGGGCCTCGGGCTTTTGATCGGCAACATCTTTATCCACGATCCGTCTCCGTGGCTCATTCAGTTCATAGCGCTTAGCTACGCGATTGGGTCCGGGCTTGCTTTCAGGAAAATAGAAAAGACAATGCCTAAGCACCAGGAAGCGGTCATAGGGTGCGCTTTTGTGCTTGCCGCATCGCTTGCGTTTCTGCTGCTCGCAGATCATCCCCACGGCGGAGATGAAGTAAAATACCTGCTTTCGGGACAGATGCTGTTTGTGACATGGATAGACGTAGCGAAACACGCACCCATTTACGCGTTTATACTGCTGGCTTGGTTCTCCAGGCCCCAGGTGCGAAACAACATGGGATTTTACCTGCTCTTCGCTCTCGCCATTACTTCATCGGTTCAGCTGGTCGGCGTCTATGTGGTTTTTGCAAGCCTTATACTCCCGGCTCTGGCCGCGGTGCACGCGGAACGACCGCATGTCACGGCATGGTTCTGCGGAATCACGGCCTTGCTTTCAGGAATAACGATTGCAACTGTATTTGATCAACCCGCGGGCCCTTTGACCGTCCTCGGGTATGCACTGGTTGCGACAATCATACGGATAGTTATGAGAAGCAATGGCAGAGGTGTTCGCAAAATGGAGAGATAAGACGCGGGTACTAGAGGTTCATTCCTCGCGGGATATCCCGAGGTATCAGATGCCCCGAGGTCAGGAAAAACCTTATGATCAGATGTGGAGGTTTACTTCTCTCGCACCGCCCGATTTTCCTCAGCGTGACTGCCGTTGCTTCCCCAATTCACCAAGGCATCCTACCTTTACTGCATTACAGCCGTTAGCCGCTTCACATTGGCAGAGACAGTATGATAGAGCTTTAACGAATCATAATATCGGGACATAGCATCGAACAGGGTGCGTTGCGCGTCAAGCACTTCGTAATAGGAGAACCTGCCTTTGGCATATCCCGCGCGCGCCAGCTCAAACGCTTTCTCCGCAGATGGCAGCAGTTCCGTTTTCAATCTTTGTACTTCCGAGTAAGAAATGTTCCATTGTGTCCAGTTCTGCGTAAGCTGCAACTCCAGAATCAGTTCTGCCTGTCGGGCATCATTTGCCGTCTGCACGGCTTCCGCTCGAGCTCTGGCGACGTTCCCCTTGTTTCGATTAAAAATCGGTATGGGAAGCGAGACGGAAAAAACAAACGCCTGATCGCCGCTTTCTCTGAAATCCCTTACGCCGAGACTGAAGTCCGGATCTGGAATAGCAAGCGCGCGCTCCAAATCCAGCAGCGATTCCTTTTCCATTTTCATATAGGAAAATCGCTGCATATCGGGAATACGAGCGAGATTCGCGCGGTAGCTCTCCATGGAATCCGGGGCTTGAAACTCAAAGAAATCAGCGCGGTCAAGTGAATTGTTCAATGCGGAAACTCCTAATAATTTTGCGAGTCTCTCTTTGGCGATCTCCAGTTCATGTTCTTTTCGCTCGCGTGCAATAACGCTTGTTACATAAGTCACTTCTGCTTTGTTCAGTTGAATTTCCGGTTTCGCGGCGGCACGCACCTGTTCGGATACGTCGTCTAGAACATCCTTGGCTAACTGCTCCCGTCGCACCGCAAGACTAACTCCCTCGTCTTCGGCCAGAATATTGAAATAGGCTATACGAACATCGCGCTCCAGGTTTAGTCGTTCAACCGCTAATGCCTCAGCGGCCGCCCCTCGGGCCGCCTTTGCGGCATTGATGCGCGCCGAACGCTTACCGCCAATCTCAACGGTCTGCGTCAAGCTGTAAGTAAACTCAGCCGAGTCCGTCCCGCCGAAGCTTCCGCTGCCGGCAACATTTTCCATCTCGAATGAGATTTCCGGATTCGGGAGATGCCCCGCCTGGTTTTCCGTACCCTTCGCAGCTTCGGCAGCGGCGGCAGCCGATCTGATGCGCGGCGAGTTATTCAGAGCATTGCCTATAGCATCTGACAGAGTAAGTATGGAACCGTTATCATAAACACACTTCTCATGCTTATGGACTTCCGGCAGGCGCAGTTCGTCCGCTCTTAGCGGCTGCGACAAGACCCCTGCCAGCAAAGCAACCGCTACGAAAAGCACACACAGCAATGAAGTCTCTCGCATCTGTCCAGCAACCCTTTTTACTAAACTATAACAAGCGAAAATTACGCCTGCCGTACCTTGAAGCGCCGCATCACCCGTGAAAACAGTGCCGAGCCGTTTAGAGGCGTCACGCTTCAGCTAAAAGGACCGGGCACGCAAAGATAATCTCCAAGTCAGCAACCAAAGCAGGTTGTTCAATGCTATACACGCCTGGCCCGTAAAAAAAGATTCCTGATATACAAGCTTCGTCAAGACGGCTGGTCGCCCCGGACAGAGTGGACATAGAAGCAGACGCCCGGAGAAAATTGAGGACAGAAGCAGTGCCTCGGAGACCGCGGGCCGACGCCATCCATCAGATCAAAAGGCGTGATCGTGGTTATGCGCCCGGCATTCAGAACAGCCCCGCATAAGAAAACACCAGTCCTGCCGGAACACCGAAAAATACAAGGAGGATGTATGCGAGTGCCAGTTCTTTACGCTCATCCGCGAGCCGCGCCATCCACTCGGCGCCTGCTATCGGAATGTTTCGCAGCCAGGGAATGCAGTAGATCACAATAACGCCCACCAAATTGTAGAGCAAGTGTGCAATTGCGATCTGATGTGCTATGGCATGAGTGGGACCTGTTATCGCAGTTGCCGCGAGAAGCGCGGTGATCGTTGTCCCGATATTAGCCCCAAGCGTAAACGGATAGACTTGGCGAAGACCTATAACACCGCTACCGGCCAAAGGCACGATGATGCTTGTGGTAGTCGAGGACGACTGCACCAGCACTGTGACCAAAGTGCCGGAAAATATGCCGGTTGCGGGTCCCTTGCCGACGGCCGCCTGCAACAGGTTCTGGGACCTGCCCGCGAATACAGTCTTCAACGCGTTTCCGAGATACATTATTGACAGGAGAATGAGAGCGATTCCCGCGACAATCAGTACCAAGCCCCCCCAGAAGTCAGGCAGTGCGGATACCAGGGACTCTACGAACTGGGCACCGAAATCTATGACGATCTTCACTATGCCTTTTCCAGCAGCGTCAACGGTTCCGAGGTTCTCAATGAAGTGCGTAACCACACCGCTGGATTTTTCAAGAAAACCAAACGCGAGTTCCAAAGG
>JAJEGO010000001.1 GCA_022819805.1 Candidatus Dadabacteria bacterium | reverse complement strand
GCGGTTTGGGGACAATGCTCTTCTCCGCTCGGGCTACGCCCTCGCTGCGAAGAGCATTGTCCCTTGTCCATCCCTGTGCTAAACTCCCACTGAAAGAAGATTATCTGAGTTAATTGTGCACTTCAGACTTCAATCGGTGCCCTTAAAGAACTCTTCTTCCGTAGATTTAGATGTCTTTTTCACCTTAGGCACTGGTGTAGTTCCATCCACTCATTTTTCAGATTGTTGTATAAGGTTAAAAAGTTTGCATGAGTTCAGAAGTAACCCACTTCTGATCTGATCTGTGATCAGCGTCAATTTCTAGGTAGGCAAAGTTATGCTCGAAATCCATGTTGTCTAGAGTATGTATCTGCTGAGATCCCGGTCCTTGACGATATCGGCTATTTTCTCCTCGACGTAGCTTTTGTCTATAACGAATTTTTTCTCCTTCATGTCGGGAGCGTTAAAGGAGATCTCGTCAAGCAGCTTCTCAAGGACGGTGTGGAGCCTTCTCGCTCCTATGTTTTCAGTGGAACTGTTAACCTCGGCCGCGGTCTCCGCTATTTTCTCTACAGACTCGGCGGTGAACTCGAGTTTTATGTCCTCGGTTCTCATAAGTTCGGTGTACTGTTTTATAAGCGCGTTTTTGGGCTCGGTGAGGATGCGTATGAAATCGTCTTTGGTGAGTGCCTCAAGCTCAACCCTTATGGGGAAGCGTCCCTGGAGTTCCGGTATAAGATCGGACGGTTTCGAGACGTGAAACGCGCCGGCTCCGATGAAAAGTATATGATCGGTTCTCACCATCCCGTGCTTGGTGGTGACGCTGCTTCCCTCGATTATCGGGAGAAGATCCCTCTGCACCCCCTCCCTTGAAACATCGGGGCCCGAGACGCCGTTTTTCCCGGCGACCTTGTCTATCTCGTCTATGAATATTATCCCGGAGTTCTCGGTTCTCTCTAAGGCGAGCTGGGTAACCTTGTCCATGTCTATGAGCTTTCGGGCCTCTTCTTCGGTGAGGATGTCCATGGCTTCTGGGACCTTAACTTTTCTTACCTTCGATTTTTTGGGCATGAGGCTTCCGATCATCTCGGAGATTCCCGGGTCCATCTCCTCCACTCCCGCCTGGCTGAACACCTGGATTGGGAGGCTCCTTGCCGTTATCTCTATTTCGACCTCCCTCTCGTCAAGCTTTCCGTTCCAAAGAAGCTTTCTCATCTTCTTCTTGGTCTCGCTCATCTTTTTCTGGGCCTCTTCCATGTCCCCATCCGCCTCCGTGACGGGGCGCGTCGGAACGAGCAGGTCAATCAGCTTGTCCTCGGCAAGCTCCCTCGCCCTCGTGTTAACGGAGAGGGTTTCTTCCTCCGTGACCATGTTGACGGCTATCTCCGTCAGGTCCCGTATCATCGACTCCACGTCCCGACCCACGTAGCCGACCTCGGTGAACTTAGACGCCTCGACCTTTACGAAGGGCGCTTGGGCGAGTCTCGCGAGGCGGCGCGCTATCTCGGTTTTGCCCACCCCGGTGGGTCCCATCATGAGAATGTTCTTGGGAGAGATCTCGTCTCTGAGCTCAGGGGAGACCTTCTGTCTTCTCCACCTGTTCCTGAGAGCCACGCCTACGGCCCTTTTGGCCATGTTCTGCCCGACTATGTACTTGTCGAGTTCCGAAACTATTTCCCTCGGGGTGAGGTAGGATTCCTGGGACATCTATTCTATTTCCTCTATGGATATGTGGCTGTTTGTGTAAATACAGATGCCGGCTGCGATCTCAAGAGAGCGCTCCACTATTTCCGCGGCGGATAGCTCCGAGTGCTTCGCAAGCGCAAGCGCGGCCGCCTGGGCGAAGGGGCCTCCGGAGCCTATGGCTATCACGCTCTCATCGGGCTCTATTACGTCTCCGCTTCCTGATATAATCAGCATGGTCTCCGCGTTAGCCACTATGAGCAGGGCTTCGAGTCTTCTGAGGATCCTGTCCGTTCTCCATTCTTTCGCGAGTTCGACCGCGGAGCGCTTCAGGCTTCCCCTGAATTCCTCGAGCTTCCCATCGAACTTGTCAAAAAGCGTCATGGCGTCCGCCGTCGAGCCCGCGAATCCGGCGCAGACCTTCCCGTCGTGCATCTTCCTTATTTTGTTCGCGTTATGCTTTACCGCGGTTGCTCCCATGGTCACCTGGCCGTCGCCCCCCAGCGCGACCCGGCCGTCTTTTTTAACACATAGTATCGTGGTTCCGTGAAACTGACTCATGGTCTTTTTCCTTTTCCCGTCGCCTAGGCGTTCGGGTGGGTCTTGTCGTACACTTCCATTATGCGCTCGACCGAGAGATGGGTGTATCTCTGGGTCGTTGAGAGGCTCGCGTGGCCAAGCATTTCCTGGATCGCCCGAAGGTCCGCGCCGCCCGCAAGCAGGTGGGTGGCGAACGAGTGCCGGAGCACGTGAGGGCTTACGTTTTTCGATATCCCGGAGACAAGGCCGTATTTCTTTATTATCCGAGCGAGGCTTCTGGTGGTTATCCCGCCTCCACGGGAGTTAAGGAATATGCGGTCAGACGCGGGTTTTAGCTTCTCCCTTATATCAAGATAATCTCCGAGGGCGGAAAGCGCCTTTGATCCCACGGGAACGATCCTCTCCTTGTTTCCCTTTCCGCGAACCCTTATTATCGCTTCTCCCATGCTGAGGTCGGCGAGGGTGGTTCCGGCGAGTTCGCTTACTCTGAGGCCGCTTGAGTAAAGAAGTTCGAGAATCGCCCTGTCCCGCAGGCGAAGCGGGCTTTGCTCCGGGTCTTTCACGTTGACCAGATTGAATACCTCATCCACGCTTAAAAACACCGGCAGATGTTTTTCCTTTTTAGGGGTGCGCACGAGTTTCGCGGGATTCTGCGCCACGATGTCCTTTCTTACCAGATACGAGAAGAAGGATCTGACGGCCGATATTTTTCTCTCCACCGAGGCGGGGGAGTTCTTTCCGTAGAGGGTTGAGACGTACGCGTTGATGGTAGCGACATCAGCATCCTCAACCTTTTTCTCCTCTTTCAGGAGAAAATTGCGGAAATTCTCAAGATCGCCCCTGTAGGCCTTTACCGTGTGTTCCGAGTAGTTTCTTTCGTCAGAGAGGTGCTTTATGAAGCTTTCGAGCAGTTCGTTCATCTGTACTTCAAATATATACGCTCATTTGCTTTGGACAAGGGATAAAAAAGTATAGTTAACGGCGAATATGACTAACCGGTTTTTGCCATAAAGCCCGGAGAAAGGTTGTTTTTCTTCGCGATAGCGGTAAAAATGACTAATTGAACTGACTTGCGAACAAGGATGGTGAAGACCTATCCCCCTTGGAAAAAAGAACAAAATTTCCGAGCGGCTCTCCGACGGGTTTAGCAAGGTTGCCGATATTAAGTCAAAGGTAGCGGACATAAAACCTGGCTTCCTGCCGTCACTAAGGCTTCTTGGCGCATTCGATGAAACCGAAAAGCTGTTTGCAACTCTGAAGAAAAAATCGGTTATAGGCTTTTTCGGCAGCTCGGGCGCGGGCAAATCGACCCTTGTTAACGCCGTTGTGGGCGAAGATCTTCTGCCGACTGGAGAGAGTCCCACCACCCGTCTGGTCACTCTGGTCGGACACACCGAATACAGGCCGGCTTCCCTCTACGCCAAGGTGGCGCTTTTCAAGAAGGGATTCAGTCCCCACATGATCCACGATTCCGATCACGTCGCGGGGAACCTGCTTGAGCAGGGAGGGGATGAACTGCTTGCGCGCGGGGACGACGCGCATTTCGCCGTGGTCTTCTGCGGAGCCGATATCTGTCGCCACGTGTGGCTCATGGATGCCCCTGGAGATCTCTACGGCCCAGGCGGGGAAAAAGTGCTTCGAAGCGTTGAGTTTGCGGACGGCTTTGTCCTGCTTTCCCCCCATTCCTGCTTTTTGCGGCAGGACGATATTGGGCTTCTTTCGAACATTATCCGCCGGTGTCCACCGGTTAAGGCTAATGAGGTTACGAACCATATGGTTTTCGTGCAGTCCCGCTGCAGCGATACGGAGTCCGGGGAGACCCGCGCGGTTTCCGAGGATGCAATCGGAAGGGCCAAAAGGAGACTTTACGATACGGCCTTTGAGTTTTTGGAAGAAGCCGATTTTATAAACACGCTTCCGAGCGAAGAGGATCTTGTCGCGACGGTTCAGCCGTTTTCCCGCGAAAACGAGCGCCTGGCGACGCAGACAATCAGAAGGATCAATGACATGGCAGCGTACCTGGTTTTTAACAACCAGCAGACCGTTGAGGGTGACATAGACCGGGCGCTTAACCGCCTGAACAGGATCTTTCATAACGCAATTGACGTGTCGGAAGCCCTTCAGTACACCATGAAGAAAGCGTCTGAAAGATCGGAGGATCTAAAAGGTCATATCGAGGATTTCCGTGGCAGCAGAGTGGGAAGAGTTGTGACCCGGCTCACGGAACTTACGAAATCCTGCGAGGGGAAAAAGTCTTCTGATCTTGAGTCGATGAGGAATTATTTCGAGGCGATAGCTTCCGAGAAATTCCTGGCAGCCCTGATTGAAGAGAACTTCGACGATGAAAAAGAAGCGCGGGAGGATATCGGCAGTTGCGTCGGGCAGTTGCTTGTGCTCAGGCTTGAGAGCGTTTTGGAGAAAAGCGGCAAATCGATATCGGCCGAGGTTGAAGAACTGCTCGCGGAGTGGAAGAGAATTCAGCCGTCGATGCGGCACCTCCATTCCTTGCCCGACACGGGAGATCCCGATCACGGGATGTCAGTTTTTGATCCCCGGGCGGAATTCATAGAAGATATGGGGGAATCCGGAACCTTAGGAGCCATGTCGTTTTACTTGAGAGATTTCATAGCAGCCAACATGGGGCAGACCGTCCTTATCGGAAACGCCGAGGGATATTTGCTTTCTTTCGGGCTTGTGAATCACGCCACCAGGGCTGTTTCCCTTGTCTCTGCCCTAGGCAGGCCCGTGATTCTGGGTCTTTTGTCGACCGCGGCGATCGGCTGTCCTGATCAGGGCGGGGGTGCCGTTTCCTGGCAAAGGAGCCTTGCGGCCGAGGTCGCGCGGCGGGTGCGTGAGAAAGATATCTGGGCCGAGTGTGAGAGGACTATTAACGATTTCTGGCGGAATACCGAGGAAGCGATAGCCGCGGGTCTTACGGGAGTGAATCGCGGAAGCGACGAATACCTGGAATTGTTCATGGCGGACATCGCAAGGGAGTACACAGAATCCGAGGTTGACGAGTACAGATGGGCGGTGAGAAAGGTTTCTGACTTCTTCAGTCCCGCGCCGCCGCCCAAGATGGGGCGGGCGGTTCTTTTAACCGGCATTATTCTGGTTGTCTACACCTTGGCTTTCATTGTACTTCATTTTCACGAACACCAGCCCCACGGGGGCCTTCTGCCGTGATTTCGTGCGGTCTGGAACCTTATACTTTTCAACCGGAGTTAAATGAACCGGCTTATAGCTTCGGTAATCAATCTGATATTGGTTCTGTTAACGCCGTGCTGCTGTGCGAGCATCTCCCAGTTTGAAAGGGCGTGCCG
>JAJEGO010000025.1 GCA_022819805.1 Candidatus Dadabacteria bacterium | reverse complement strand
GGCACATGTCCCCCTTAGGCGCTCAAAAACGCTGAATTACATAAGGTAACTCCCGATCGAGTAGCCCGTGATAATCTAATTCTGTGCTAAATAAAAGTTTTTAGGAAGGTACTGAATTATATACCTAAATAAATGGCAATCGGGTATTTATCACGTTTGCAATGGCAGAGATTTAATAGGCAGTGCTCGGATCTGCAACTTCCTTTGCGAACAGTCTTTTTCGTTTCTGGTATTAGGCAAGCCTGAAACTTGTCCTAAGGAGTGGTATAATTCGTCTTATCCAGCCGGAGGAAATACGGAACCGGCAAACAGATAATTCGAACAAACCGCTTCACTCGGCTTTTGGAGAAATTTCCAGACGATGAGACCTACGTGGGCTGAAATCAGTCTTGATTCTTTTAAATCAAATCTTGGTGAAGTAAGAAAGCTTGTAGGGGACGATGTCCGTATCATGGCGATTGTCAAAGCCGACGCTTACGGACACGGCGCGGTAAGGGCAAGCGAAGTCGCCCTTGCTCATGGAGCCGACATGCTTGGAGTGGCTACGGTGCCGGAGGCGATGGAACTCAGGGAGAGCGGAATAACAGGCGAGATATTTCTTCTGGGAGGGATTGACCCCGGGGAAGCCGGCGTAGTTGTGGAAAACGCGCTTACCCCTGCCTGCTATTCCCCTGATTTGCTTGAGGCTCTCTCCGAAGCCGCCGCTGAGCGCGGAGAAACAGCCCGTTATCACCTGAAAATCGATACGGGCATGACCAGGCTTGGAGTGGGGGTGGGAGACATTGAATCTTTTTTCACTTCGGCCGCCGCACTCCCCGGAATAACGCTTGAAGGCGTTTTTACCCATCTGGCCTCTTCTGAGATTCCCCAAAGCGACTACACGGATTACCAGCTGGGGGTTTTCCGCGAAGGCCTTCTCTTTCTCGGCGAACTGGGCGTTAAATACCGCTACGCGCATTCCGCAAACAGCGCATCCATACAGAGATTTCCGGATTCCCATATGGACATTGTGAGACCCGGGATAATGCTCTACGGTTCGGGAGGCATGGGAGAAGTTGACCTCAGGCCGGTTATGAAACTCAAAACAAGAATAGTTCAACTGAGAAGAGTGCCCCCGGGCACTCCGGTTGGTTACGGGGGGAGTTTCGTTACGGGGAGGGAAACACTGGTTGCGACCCTTCCGATCGGGTATGCGGACGGCTACCCAAGAGCCCTTTCAAACAGGGCGAAGGTTTCCATAGGAGGAAGACTTGCTCCACTTATAGGGTCTGTCTGCATGGATTTTATCATGGTTGACGTAACAGACGTTCCGGGTGTCTGCGTGGGAGATGAGGTGGTGCTTTTCGGAGACGGGCTTGTGAGCGTTGAAGACGTTTCTTCCTGGGCGGGGACCATATCCTACGAAGTTTTGTCAAGGATTTCGCCCAGGGTTCCGAGGCGTTACGTGTGATTTTCTTTGATAGTTTGTCTTAGTGGAATCCGAAAATGAGAGCCGTTATACAAAGGGTAACAGAGGCGTCAGTCAGTGTTGACGGGAACGTAGTCGGCAGCATAGGTCCGGGAATGGTGGTTCTTCTCGGGGTTGAGAAAGATGATTCGGAAAAAGACGTTGCCTATATGGCGGAGAAGGTATCGGGTCTCAGGATATTTGATGATTCCTCGGGCAGAATGAATCTCAGTATCGAGGATGCCGGCGGAGAAATTCTGGCCATCTCCCAGTTCACCCTCTACGGTAACTGCAGGAAGGGCAGAAGACCTTCTTACACTCGGGCCGCCGGTGGAGATTTGGCGGAGAGGCTTTACGAACTTTTCATTTCTAAGCTTACGGAGCGCGGAATCCCGGTGAAAAGCGGCGTTTTCGGGGCTCACATGGATGTTCATATAGCGAATTGCGGACCCGTTACGCTTCTTGTCGACAGTTCCAGGGATTTCTGAGTTCATGCTGGTTATTTCACCGCGGCGGATTATTATTAGGATATGAAAACAGTATGCAGCCATCCCACCGCTCACAGGGATTATATATTCGAGGAGAAGTACGAAGCGGGCTTGGTTCTCAGGGGCTCCGAGGTTAAATCCCTTAGAAACGGAAACGCGAGCGTGAAGGAGAGCTTCGCTCTCATAAGGGAGGGGGAGGCAAGGCTTGTTAACTGCTACATAGCTCCTTATGACGCCGCTAACACGCTTAACCATGAACCGACGAGGGAGAGAAAGCTTTTGCTCAACTCCCATGAGATAAGGAAGCTGATTGGAAAAACCAGCATTAGAGGGTACACTCTAATTCCTCTCAGGATTTATTTTAAGAGCGGCATCGCAAAGCTCGAACTGGCCCTTGCCAAAGGCAAGAAGACGAGAGATAAAAGAGAGGATATCAAGCGTCGCGAGGCCCAGAGAGATATGCAGAAAGCCGTCAGACGATCTTTGAAACGTTCATAACTTAAACACGGGGGCGATCGGCTTCGACGGAGAACAGGGAAGCTTGTGCCGCATGCCGAGCTTGGTTAACTCGTAAAACTGATCAAGCACGATAAGTGCCGAACCAATTAACGCACTCGCAGCCTAAAAAAAACTGCGACGTCTCAGAACGTCATGCCCGCTGGGCCTTCTGAGGCGTAATTCAAGCGGGATGGCTGGTATGTGATTCCCGGGGCATTTGCCAGCGAGATCTTACTCGGGACTGCGGTGAAAAACCTGCCTGCCGGTGATTTTACCGTCTGATTAAATAGACAGGATAAGCATGTAGAAGCTTGGTGAAACTTTTTCCGGACCCGGGTTCGATTCCCGGCGCCTCCACCACATTTTTTGTAACCACATAAGAATAAAAGAATTTTTTAGAGATAAGTGAAGATTAACCTCTTTATGTGTCCAACACTGCAGAGAGAATATATCCCTCTACACATTGTATTTCCTTAATTCTCCTTCCAAGAAATAGCTATGAATCCTGCTTTAATTTCAAGAAATCACTTGCGGTCATCGCTATTTGATACTCACAACTTCCTGTTATTATTCAATTATTCCTTTCCAAGTCAAATAAGCGTAATTAATTGTGCTTATTTGACTTCCTTGCTCTTTATATAGCCGCTTAAAAAAACAAAGCCATCTCTAGTTGCTAGAATATGGTATTTTCATATACACACGTTTTAATCCCAGAGATATTTGGGTCAACAGGGATCGTTTTAACCAAGTGATACTTAAAAGTAATAAAACCGAGATAGTAAAAGGACTCTAGGGGATTAGTGGCCAATATGAACCGTAGAACTATCGTAATTGCCACGAGAAATAAAGGAAAACTGAGAGAATTAAGATCGATTCTCGCCGATGCGTACGATGATATCCTTTCTCTCTCTGACTTTGATAATATTCCAGACATAGAGGAAACGGGTCTTTCTTTTAGAGAGAACGCCCTTATCAAGGCGAAAATAACCTCTGATTTTCTTGGAATGGATGCCATAGGGGATGATTCAGGCCTAGTTGTTGATGCTCTTGGAGGGGCTCCTGGAATTTATTCGGCCAGATACGCAGGGGAGGGGGCATCCGATGACGATAACAACCAGAAACTGCTGTCTGAACTCAAAGGAGAGAAAAACAGAGAAGCCAGATTTGTGTGCTGTATTGCTCTTGTGCTTGTGGATGGGACACGGGAATTTTTTGAAGGCGAGTGCGGCGGACAGATTATCCAGAAGAAAAAAGGCGAAAACGGTTTTGGCTATGACCCGGTTTTTTATGTTCCTCAATACGGAAAGACAATGGCTGAACTCGGCCCTGACATAAAAAACAAGATAAGTCACAGGGCTATCGCTTCAGAAAAGCTTCTGTCCTATTTTTCCGGTTTGAAGTAGCATTGCTTGCCAGCAACTTAAAAACGAAAACAGGAAGGGAGGTATAAAAGTAATGGGAATCATATGCATAACTACACAAATCCCTCAATTTTTTTCTCTAAATCCTTGATACTCTCTTTAGAACAAATTTTAAGGGGGAAGCGTCCCGACCTGTCTTACAGATATGTAGCATGAGAACCTATTCGTGGCTTTCTCTTATCATTCTTATTTGTGGTGGTCCAGTTGTCTGGTTTTTCTGCTGGTTGTTTTTCCGGCGTGATGACTAGGAGTCTTGCAAAGTGAAGAAATTTGGCTTTCGTGCAACCAGCGAGAGCACCCAGTTCATTTCTTGAAAAGAAAGCTTGGTAGCAGGTAAGAAAATAGCAAAGGAAAAGAAGACCCAAACTAAGAGACCACGAGGTCGTCCAGTTAAGAACGTAATCGAACCGATAGACGCTACACCGGAGGAGTTAGCAAGGGCGATTTGCTTGGTTGTGGATAGGAAGTTGGCGCAGAAGAGGAAGATCAAAACTTTATGGGAGGCATATATGATAGAAGTTACAGTCAAGGTAAAGGCAATGGACGACAAACGCCCGAAACTGCACGCCCGGTTCTCGGAGATGAGTGGGTCTGACCCTGTGGACGAAGCACTGAAAGAGGTAGAGGAACTTAGGAAGTATGTCTCGGATATAGACAAGGTCAGGATTGACATAGAGTTTAATGCCGACTGCGGGTGTATGCCGAGCGACAGGCCTAGATAGGAAACAAACTCTGTGTAGTTATATATATAATTTCCGAAAGTAATGGCTAGAAAACCTATTCATCCTAGTGAGTTTCTTATTGACGAACTTAAGGAAATCGAGGTAACGCCGACGGAGTTATCGCGTCGTATAGGTGTGCCGCCCAATCGCATTTCGCAGATCGTTCGTGGGAAGCGAGATATAACAGTTGATACCGCTTTGAGGCTTGGACAGTTTTTCGATACCACTGCTGAACTCTGGATTAATCTGCAAAGGGATTATGATCTTGACAAGGTAAAAGCGGAATCATGGCCGGAGATTCATAAAGATTCGTCGCTGGCAGCCTGAAACAGGTTCGCAGAGATAAATTAGGTTCCGAAAGGATTTTCTGGTGAATTTAATTGTAAGCTGCTTCCCAATTGAATATATTTAAATTCCGACCTTTGTTTATTGCGGCTGCTTTAATGCTTTAACTTGATAAAGGGGTTTTCCGCTTGAAAAGCGCAAAGTTTATTTTTGTTACCGGCGGAGTTATGTCTTCTTTGGGAAAAGGTATCTCCGCTTCTTCAATAGGTTTCCTTCTTGAATGCTGCGGTCTTCGGGTTACCCTCCAGAAGCTTGACCCCTACATAAACGTTGATCCGGGCACGATGAACCCCTTCGAGCACGGGGAGGTGTTTGTCACGGATGACGGGGCGGAAACGGATCTTGATCTCGGTCATTACGAAAGATTCACCAAGGCCCAGCTCGGCAAGAGAAACAATCTCACAAGCGGCAAGGTCTACGATTCCGTTATTTCCAAGGAGAGAGAGGGCAAGTTCCTCGGCAAAACGGTCCAGGTTATCCCTCACATAACGGATGAGATAAAATCCCGCGTGCGTGCCCTTGAGGATGGCAATGACGTGATCATAGTTGAGATCGGCGGCACCGTAGGAGACATAGAAAGCCTTCCTTTTCTTGAGGCGGTGAGGCAGCTGAGGTCGGATCTCGGCAAGCAGAACACGCTTTTCATTCATCTTACCTATGTTCCCTACGTGGCTGCGGCCGGGGAACTGAAAACAAAGCCCACGCAGCACAGCGTTAAGGAGCTTCTCCAGATAGGAATTCAGCCCGACATACTCCTGTGCCGCACCGAGGACAAGTTCCTTCCCGAAGACGTCAAGAGAAAGATAGCTCTTTTCTGCAACCTTGAGCAGAAAGCCGTGATCACGGCCAAGGACGTTGAGCACATATATGAAGTTCCGCTTATGTACAAGAAAGAAGGACTGGCCGAGATAATCATTGAATATCTCGGCATGTGGACCAAGAAGCCCGATATGGGGGAGTGGGAGGAACTTCTTCGAAGAATAAAGAGCATGGAGAAGACCGTGCGCATAGCTGTTGTCGGAAAATACGTTTCACACGGAGACGCTTACAAGAGTCTCCACGAAGCCCTTTACCACGGTGGCGTGGCCAACAATTCAGCCGTTGAAATAAAATACGTGGATTCAGAAGAAATGGATGGTACTTCTCCAGACAACTATTTCTCCGATGTTCACGGCATACTTGTTCCCGGAGGGTTCGGGGAGAGAGGAATTGACGGTAAAGTCGACGCCACGAAGTACGCGAGGGAGAACGGGATTCCCTTTTTCGGAATCTGCTACGGCATGCAGCTTGCCGTTATTGAGTTCTCAAGAAACGTGTGCGGCATGGATGACGCGGATACGACCGAGAACAACGGCGGTACGGAAAACCCGGTTATAGACATAATGGAATCGCAAAAGAATGTAAGTGAGAAGGGCGGGACGATGAGACTCGGGGCCTATCCCTGCGTCATAAAGCCCGAGACCCTGGCAAGCAGCATCTACGGGGCTCCCGAGATCTCCGAAAGACACCGCCACAGGTTTGAAGTGAACAACAGCTACAGGGAAATCCTTGAGTCAAATGGAATGGTTCTCTGCGGTCTCTCTCCGGACGGAGATCTGGTTGAAATCATGGAACTTAAGGATCATCCCTGGTTTGTCGGCTGTCAGTTCCACCCCGAATTCAAGTCAAAGCCTCTAAGCGCTCACCCCTTGTTCAGGGATTTCATAAGAGGCGCGCTTTGGTACAAGGATTTTTCTAACTGATCGGATTGTCCCGTTCGATGAATTCCCCCAGCATAAACGAGCTTATTGCCTACAGGAAAAGAAGGGAGCCTGCCCTGGGAGTGGTTCTCCACGTCCATACAGGCAAGGTCGCCATTCTCTCAGAAGACGGAAAGCACTATGAGGTTGAACCGAAAAAAATTGTTCTGCTCACCGGAATAACAGTCCCCGAAACCCTGACTGACTCTGAGAGAAAACTCGAGATGAGGAAATGGAGAAGAGAGCTTGAGGAAAAAAAGGATTCCGTTGATCTCGAAACGTTGTGGCAGTGTGTCGTAGAAGAGCAGGAAACCGTAAGCTTCGAGGAAATACTGCAGCTGTATTTGGGCACGGAGCAGGTTTCCGCGGAGCGGAGGTTTCTGGTTTTCTGGGCCGTGGATAAGAACACGGTTTACCTGGCGAGGGGCGAAGACGGCTACCTTGTCCGCTCACGGGATGATGTTTCCAGGACGCTCCGCACAATTGAACTCAGGGAGGAAAGGGAGCGAAGAGCGCAGGCAGCCGTAAGCTGGGTGCGTTCCGTCCTCAGCGGCGAAGCTCCTTCTGCGGTTGATGAGAGCCACGGTGAATTTCTTGAACTGATTGAGCGGTACGTCATTGATCTTGACGGCTACGAGCGGGCCAAGGAAGCCAAGAGCTTTCTCCATGAGGCGGAGCTTAAGGAAGTGGAGTCGGCGGTTGAGTTCCTTATAAAGACGGGTTTCTGGGAAAAAGACGACGACCCTGAATCGAAAAAGATCGCCTTTCATTTCAAGCACTCGCAAAGGGCGCTTGAGGAGGTTGAAGCTGTTTTGAGCATCCGGGGAGGCTTCGAGGGCCTTACGGACAGGATGGACCTCGAAGTTTTTTCCGTTGACAGTGAAACGACTCAGGACATTGATGACGCCATTTCCCTTGAGGTGCACGAAGACCGGGTCACTCTGGGAGTCCACATCTCGAATGTCGCCCATTTCATAGGCAGGGGATCTTTTCTTGATCAGGGGGCCCTTGAGCGCGCCGAGACGGTTTATTTTCCCGAGGGGCGCATCGATATGTTTCCCAGGGAGATTGTGAGCAGGAAGCTCAGCCTCACTGCCGGTGACCCACGACCCGCGCTCTCCCTTTTCGCTATTTTTAACAAAGAAGACTTTACTTTGATTGACTATCGCTTTGAGGAGACGGTCATAAGGGTTTCGAAAAATCTTACCTACGCCGAAGCCACTGAAATATTCGACCAGACGCAATGGGGAAAATCCCTTGTGGCCCTCACTGATTCGCTTAGAAGCACAAGGGTGGAGAAGGGGGCTTTTATAGTTCAGCTCCCGGAACTCAAGATCAGGTTCGGAGACCGGGACGGAATCTCGATTAGCAAAGACTGCATGGATTCTCCCGCCCACAACGTCGTCTCCGAATGCATGATACTTATGAACCGGCTTTCGGGAGATTTTTTCGGTAAAAATGAAATTCCTGCTCTCTTTCGTTCCCAAGCTCAGGAGATTGATCCCGAAGCCAGAGAGCTTGACCCGGGAGATGTCCTTTTTCCCGTAAAGGTAATAAAGCACTTAAAGCCATCCTTTGTCACATCCACTCCCGAAACCCACAAGTCTCTGGGAGTCGCCTGCTATGTTCAGATGACCTCTCCGATCAGGAGGTACTTGGACCTTGTCATGCAGCGCCAGCTTATATCCTGGATCGAGGAACAGAAGATCTGCTACTCGGAGAGCGAGCTTGAAAACACAAACACGCGGGTGAGTCTCGCCACCAGGGAAATAAAAAACGCGCAGAGAAGCAGACACAGGTACTGGCTTATCCGCTATCTTATGGAAAAGGATATAAAGGGGGCGACAGGCTACGTAAGTTCCAGGGGATATAACGGGTTTAACGTTTATATCCCGGAGTTTCTGGTTGAACTCGCGCTTTCTAACGCAGGCGGCAGGGTTTTTGATATAGGAAGCGAACTCTCCCTCTCAATCTGGGGTGTGGACCCTCTCAGAAGAAGGATACGCGTGAGTCCGGCGTAGTTTCGGTGTGCCGGAACCCAAGTTCAAACAAGCGTGCGCTGTCGGAGTGGAAAAGACCGCCGCTTCAGTGCTCTGTTTCAAGAATTTCGAGAATTTCTTCAAGCCCCGCGACCTTCACTCTCGGCCTTCCCCGTTTTTCACCTTCTTTCTTTTCAAACCAGTCAACCCGCAGCCATTCATTATAGGAAATATGTTTTTCATCAAGCAGTTCCCTTATGCTCTCATCTGAAGTGAGTTCGGGACGTAGCGTGTTTTCCTCCTCAATGTCCTCAACCATGCAGCTTACGGTTTCACCGGAGTCGGTCTTGTTTGTGCCGATAACTCCTGTCGGCCCGCGCTTTATCCACCCGGTTGTATAGAGTCCCGGAATCGGGTTGCCGCCCGCTTTGTTAAGCACTCTTCCTTTCTCGTTGGGGATTACTCCCGAACTCTCGTCAAAAGGCACGTCTGGAAGAGGTATTCCCCGGTATCCGACGGAGCGAAATACCAGATCAGCGGGAATCTCTTCGGTCTCGTCAGTGGGTCTGGGTCGAAGAGAGCCGTCATCGGACCTGTAAAGCCTGTTTCTTACGACTTTGACGCTTTTTACCTTGTTGTCCTCTCCGGCGATTATTTCTGTCGGAGAAACCAGAAACCTTATAATGATCTTTTTCGATTTGGATGGAACCCTTTCGGAGGCTTTTTTTATAAGCTCTATTTTCGTCTGGGCCGCCCTGTTCGGTTTACGCTCAAGCTCCTCAAGCGTGAGGGGGTCGGGCTGCGCCTCATCCGGCAGTGTGAGGAGGTCCGCGTCCTCAAGGTTTTCAAGTTCCCGAAGCTCCGGGTTGGTGAAGGCCGCCTGTGCGGGGCCCCTTCTTCCAAGAACCTGTATTTCCCTTATTCCGCTTTTGGCCAGCTCCTCAAGTGCGTAGTCCGCGATATCCGTTTTTTCCATTTCGCCTCTTGTGAGGGAGAGAATTCTCGCGACATCCACCGCGACGTTTCCGACTCCGACTATGACGACTCTTTTCCCAGAAAAGTCAAAACCAAGGCCCATGTGATCTGGGTGGGAGTTGTACCAGCCTACGAATTCCGTTGCCGTGTGGCTTCCGATTAAACCCTCTCCCGGTATATTCATCCTCCTGTCGGTCTGAGCCCCTGTCGCGAAAACTATCTGGTGGTAACGGCTGCGCAGGTCCTCAAGCGTTAAGTGTTTTCCGAACTCTACAAGTCCGAAAAACCTGTATTGAGGATTGGATGCGATCTTATCGTAAACTCTGGCTACGCTCTTTATCTTCTGGTGGTCCGGAGCTACCCCGCTTCTCACGAGGCCGTGGGGGGTCGGAAGTTTCTCGAACATGTCTATGAACACGCGGTCGCCGAGTTTTTTCTGCAGGTGTTCGGCTCCGTAGAAAGCCGCTGGTCCCGATCCTACGATGGCAACTTTTATTTTTTCAAGACTCATGGCGTGGGAAGTATATATACAATATTTCATAAATCTATTCCCGGGAAAACCTTTTCTCTTCCCTGGTTCAGGCTTTTGGTGGGGAGTTCTTAGATGTTCCTTTTTCCGCCAACAGGATTCGATGGTGGTATAATACTAGTTTCTTTGTGTGTGGTGGAGTGACTCTATGATTGTTAAAGACCGTACGGAACCCGAGCATTTTCATCTCAAGGTGGTTCACGAGATAAGCGACTTGATCAACAAGTCCGTGGGTCTCAATACCGTCTTGGGCAGGGTGGTGAGAAAAATTTCTTCATCCCTTCACTACGATGTTGTTTCCATATACGTCTGGGATGATTCAAGAGAGGTTCTCCGCCTTGCGGCCAACAGGGGCCTTCAGGTTAAGCCGAAAAGCGATATCTTCCTGCGTTCGGATGAAGGTCTTACCGGGGTGGTTCATAAAACGAAGGTTTCCCTGATCGCCATGCCGGCTTCGGAGCATCCCAATTACAAGTATTTTCCCGAAATAGGAGAAGAGGAATACGAAAGCTACATAGGTGTTCCCATAATGCTCCACGACGTATGCGTGGGGGTGCTTGTGGGACAGAACAGGACCCCGATGCAGATAACCCCGGCCGAACAGACCCTTTTTCAGATCATAGCCTTGCGACTCGCCGGGGTTCTTGAAGTCGCAAACACGCTTGACCGCCTGAAGCCCCCGTCCATGGTAAAGCACGAGACAACCACCTATCAGGGGAAGGGAGTTTCTGAGGGGATAGCCGTCGGGAAGGCGGTTACCTTCCGCGGACTTTTCCGCCGGATGTCCACGATGGAGATGACGGCCCGCACTCCCGGAATCGAAAAAAGAAGGGTTAGAAATTCCATAAAGAATATATCCCAAGACCTTAAAAACACTATTAAAAAGATGGATTCCGAGGGTAAACTCTCGAAAAACGAAGTGGATATTTTCCGCTCGCATCTGATGATAGTGGACAGCCGCGACATGGAGAGGGGGACCGGAGAGCTGATAGATGAGAAGAGGGTTTCGGCCGAGGCGGCGGTGGTCGAGTATCTTGAATCCCAGGCGTCGCGTTTTGAGTCTCTGCCGGATTCCTACATGAGGGAGCGGGCCCATGATTTCAGGGATATAGGCGAGAGAATCCTCCGGGATCTTACCCATTCAAAAAACCAGAATATTCCCGCTTCTGAAGATGGAGAACCCCTGATACTTGTCGCGAGGGAGATAGGGGTGTCTTTTGTCACGGCCGTTGAGGGGGAGGTCGGGGGAATAGTGCTTGAGAAGGGCGGGGAGACCTCTCACGCGATCATAATAGCGAAATCACTCGGGATCCCGGTAGTTGTGGGCATAGACAACATCGTGAACCTGGTACGTCCCGGGGAGGATATGATAGTTGACGGAAGAAGCGGTTTTATTTTCACAAACCCCGACCAGGTGCTTAAGGATGAGTATCTGGTCATGCGCGAGAGAGCGGCCAAGCTCCGCAACTTCATAGAGACCGAAGCCGTAAAAAGCACCGGCACCGGTCTTGACGTCGAAATAACGGCGAATGTCGGGATTCCGGCCGATGTAGAGGTGGCCAAGCGTTACGGCATCAAAAGCGCTGGGCTTTTCAGAACGGAGTTTGCCTTCGCGCGGTTTAAGAAGTGGCCGAGCGTTAGGTCCCAGCTTAAGATATACAAGGAGATTTCAGGCAGTTTCGAGGGTGAAGTGACGATCAGGACGCTTGACGTGGGTTCTGACAAGATACTTTCCTATCTCAAGATGCCCAAGGAGGAAAACCCCCTTCTCGGTCTCCGCTCGATCCGCTTCTCGATGGAGTACCTTGATCTTTTCAGGGATCAGGTGAAATCCATTTTGCTGGCGGCGAAAAAAGGAGGGAATTTCAGGATCCTCCTGCCCATGGTTTCAAACGTCTGGGAGGTTGAGACCGCAGCGCAGATAATTGAAGAGCTGTCCGCCGAGGTGAGTCTTAACCGCCATGACATACCGAAGCTCGGAATAATGATGGAGGTCCCGGCCCTCGCGTACCAGTTCGGGGATTACGCGGACTTAATAGATTTCGTTTCCATCGGGACAAACGACCTCATACAGTATCTGCTCGCGGTTGATAGAAATTCAAACGCGGTCGGACATCTTTACTCGGTTTTTCATCCCTCGGTGGTGAGAATGCTGGATTTTACGAGGGGGCAGGTTATCTCAAGCGGAAAGGAGCTTAACATCTGCGGGGAAATAGCGGGAGTTCCTTCCGGCACCCTGCTGATACTGGCCCTCGGCTACCGCCACCTGAGCGTTTCCCCGCTTCGGTTTCCGTACGTGAAATTCCTCTCGGACAGGCTTTCTGAGCAGATGCTTGAGGAAATCAGGTCGCACGTGCTGCTGCTCACAAAGGAATCCGACATAGAAAGGTACTTAAAGGACGTTCTTAACTCGATAAACCCGATGTTGCTCGAAGCAGAGTAGCCATGATCAAGAGATCTACCGTCATTCCGCTGGTACTTTTTGTCCTTACTGCCGTTACCACTTTTCTCTCAGGCTACATGATAAGCGGGACCTATACCGGAGGGGTTCTTTTTTCGCTTTCTCTGGTCGCCATTCTCGGAGCCCACGAGATGGGTCATTACTTTTACGGCAGAAAATACGGGGTTTCAATAACTCTTCCCTGGTTTATCCCCGCACCTCCCTTTCTCTCCCCGATCGGGACGTTCGGAGCGTTTATACGGATAAAATCCCAAATACACGGTCGTAAGGAGCTTTTCGACATAGGGGTTGCCGGCCCCATAGCCGGCGTGGTGGTAGCTTTGCCGGTCCTGTTCGTGGGGCTTTTCTTCTCAGAGGTGATAGCCCTTGATTCCGAGAGGATCTCCGAGATGCAGACGGCCATGTCGCTGGGCAATTCCCTCGTATTCGCCCTTTTCTCGAAAATGGCCGTCGGGGAAGTCGCCCAGGGATACGAACTTCTGCTGCACCCCGTCGCGTTTGCGGGATGGATAGGTCTTTTCGTAACCGTCTTGAATCTTATGCCCGCGGGACAGCTCGACGGAGGGCATATCGTATATTGCGTCTTCCCGGCGCAGTGGCATAGAGCCATATCTGTCGCTACGGTTATTTTTCTCGTGATAATGGGAGTGGGGACGGCCCCTCTGGTGGATCTTGCGGATTATCTGGGCTTATGGATGCTAGGCGGTCTTCCCGAGTGGCTTATGTTTGAGGGCTGGGTCGGCTGGCTTTTCTGGG
>JAJEGO010000069.1 GCA_022819805.1 Candidatus Dadabacteria bacterium | reverse complement strand
GTGGCGGCTACCGCGATGTGCTTAGCTGGGCCGATTATATAAAAGCTCACATCATCGGTCTCCCAGTACGGTCCGCCAAGATTGCTTTGTCGATACGGCGTGTACAATTCAGTGCCTCTTTCTTCGAAGTAATCACAGTATTCATTGAACTCATTCCACTCCTCAATGGTAACACTCTGATCTTTTTTGCGGCGTTCATATGGACTGTAGATCAGCTTGTCGATGGTGTAACCCATATCTTTGAGGTAACCGAGCCCGGAGTAGTGGTCTTTGTGCTGGTGAGTGATGAAGACGCCACGAAGTCTCCCATTTGCTGGAAGCAGATGCGGGTAATCCTCGATGCCGTGACAATCAATCAAGAACACTCCGCTTAAGGTCCTGATGACACTTGCGTCTGCACAACCAACATTTAAGAAGTATAATTCCCCCATAGTTCTATTTCCTTCCGAAGACTGCTTCGCTTCCTTCTTTATCCTCGCGGGATTTCAGGTAGGCAATGCCAAGCCAAATTTGAATTAGGGCGGTAATTACACCTAAACTTACGGTCAACCCCCACTGCCATGAACATTCGTCCAAGGCATAAAAGATCAGTAGGGCGGCTGGCAGTGCATTGAGCCCTGCAATAATGTAACAGAGCAACGATTGCCAGCTCTGCCAATTGAAGTAGGGTGGCAGTGCTGGGTTTACATACATTCCTGAGATATTCTCAAATCCAAGCGGCTTGGACTCAAGGAATAGCTTTCTGTGCTCATTGATGTAGCGACACACCAGCACGTAATAAACCCGGTTACGGATTGCAAGGCAGTAATTCAGTAAACCAAGGACTAAGCCCGCACCGAGGATGAATATTACAGCTTGGGTTAAGTTGATGTTTTTCTCAATCGAGTATCGATACATGGCAATCGCCGTGCCTAGGATCGCAATGTAAGCAGTGAAGGTAAAGCGGAAGACATTCCAGAATTGAGAGTCGTAGTGGCGCATCTGTGCGAAGCACTGATTAAAATCTCGCTCAAGGAACTTCGCTGCCTCGCCTTCTTCCATAGATGGTAAGGATTTATCCATATTTTAACAAGGCAAATGGTTTTGCCATGAAATTTCTAAGACAAAAATACAGTATTAACAGAAACCACAGATAAATAAAGAGAGAATAGGAAAAACAAAGAAAGAAATGAAGGAGGTCACCTAGTTTCCCCTAGGACGGCAAGGAGACTCCGAAATTCCTCCTCTTCCTCGACTTGCGAGAGACTTAGTCATAGCCTAAGACTCTCTCGGTACTTAACGGCAACGGAGATTCTGCTGTTTGCCCTTGATGACAAAATTAACAAACCTACAAGAGGAGTGAAAAAGGTAATAATCAAGCCATTTTTGCAACCACACGAATTCTGTCAGTCAATTTCAACCGAAAGATATGTTTTTCTGTTAGGATTGAGACCAATTTCAATATCAATAGAACCATCCTGCCTGGTTGTCACGCAGTACCGCTTTTCTGAAGACCCATTATTTCTTTTGTGAACTCTCCATCCTTTTGCGTGATAAGAGTAAAGCTGACGAGCATCCGTGTCTTGGACACGCCCATCACTAACGACACACAGATCTGGTTTTTCAGTAAATATCTCGGCGCAGTACCCTGACTCCCGACCATGATGACTAGCCATAAATACGTTAACCCGGTTCATTGCAGTTGCGAAATCTCGCTCTTTCATTAGCTCGCTCCATGACACTTGCTCATTATCGCCGGGAATAACCACTGTCACATCTCGATAGTCAAGAACTGTTACAAAGCTATGATTATTAATGTTTGAAACACCACAAGAACTTGAAGCGTATTGATTGATAGATACACCTCCGCTGACCGATGGGTTGCCAACGTTTTCACTTTCTTTGATGGGGGCTGTATAACTGTCAGACATTTTAAAGTAAGCATCAAGCTTGCTTTTGTACGACCCCTGATTCTGACTATATACCTCATCTCTCGGGAGCTGCCCTGGGCGCCAGAACTGTCTTACTGTGAAACCCATTTTTTCTAGGAGAAGAATTTCATCAATGTGATCTCCGTGAGGATGTGTAATGATCAGAAGGTCTATGGTATTGGTTTGTTCCCTCAGCCATTCAAGCGGAGAGAAATTCGCCGAGCGGCCAAGATCTATTACGACCGTTTGGCCGGCCGGCATGAACATGTGAACCGCTTGTCCATGTCCAACATTATGAATCAGGATTCTGAGGTTGCTCATCTTTAACAATTCGACCATGAATACTTCTATCCGCCTGGTACTTGCTTTTTGCATGCAGTGACCAAGTGGTCAACCCACTTTTGCAACCGCAGTTCTTGCGACTACATCTTCCCTCACTCGGTTGCGGCGGAAATGGCAGGTTTCTGAAACCTTCTTACTGCGATTCAGTTTCCGCGGTCTCTTTCTCGGCGGACTTTTTCTGGTACTTGCGACGGAATTTCTCGACCCTGCCTTCTTTTTTATAGTGTTTTTCCTTTCCTGTATAGAAAGGGTGAGAGTCGCTTGAGATCTCCACGCTTATAAGAGGGTACTCGTTTCCGTCTTCCCATTTAGTAGTTTCCTCGGATGTTCTGGTCGAACGCGTAAGGAACATATGCCCGGTGAACGAATCCTTGAAAACCACGTAGTTATAATCTGGATGGATGTCTTTTTTCATCTTGTCTATCCGGTGTTTTTTTTGAGAAAGGAAATTCTATACAACTATAAAATTTTGTAAAGCACGGCACCGGTCTTTTCCTGTTGCTAAGCTCGGGAAAGAATTTCGGCGGCTTTTTTCGCGAAATAGGTGATTACAATGTCGGCCCCGGCCCTTTTTACGCTTAGCAGGCTCTCAAGGATAATTTTTTCCTCGTCAAGCCACCCCGATTCCGCGGCCGCCTTTATCATGAGGTACTCTCCGCTTACCTGATAGGCCGCCAGGGGAAGATCGGTGTTTTCCCGAAACAGGGATACGAGATCAAGGTAGTACCCCGCGGGCTTCACCATCACCATGTCCGCTCCTTCCTCTTCGTCCAGAATGAGTTCCCTCAGGGCCTCTCTTGAGTTTGCGGGATCCATCTGGTAAGTCATCTTGTCCCCACCTCTGGGAGCTGAGTCAAGCGCTCCGCGAAACGGTCCGTAAAAAGAGGAAGCGTACTTGGCCGTGTACGACATTATCGAAACATCCGTGTGACCCTCTTCGTCAAGAATTTCCCTGATTGCTCCGACCCGCCCGTCCATCATGTCGCTCGGCGCTACTATGTCGACTCCCGCGGCGGCGTGGCAGAGAGCCTGCTTGCAGAGCACCTCGACGGTTACGTCGTTAAGTATTTCCCCTGATGGGGACACCACCCCGTCGTGCCCGTCGCTTGAGTACGGATCAAGCGCGATATCCGTTATGACGGCGACTTCCGGGACCTGTTTTTTTATAGCTGCTATGGCTCTTGGAACTAACCCCTTGGAGTTGTAGCACTCCTCGGCAAAGGGAGATTTAAGTCCGTCTTCGATTGCCGGGAAAATCATTACCGCCCCGACGCCCAGACTGTGGGACTGCCTCACTTCCTCCACGAGACCCGGGATGCTCCACCTTTTGCATCCGGGCATCGATTCTATCTCCTCATCGCCGTTTTTATCGTGGATAAAAAGCGGGTACACGAGGTCTCCCGGCAGAAGCGAAGTTTCCCGCGCCAGGTTTCTTACGGAAGGGGATTTGCGGTTTCTTCTCGGCCTTGCGGACAGGTCAAGAGACGGGATGTCTTTCTCTGGCGTTTTTGTCTTAGGTTTTTTTCTGGTGCTCATGGCTTTTGAGATATTGGTTTTGTAAGCACGGGAGGAAAAGCGCTTTTACCCAGCGCGAAACCCCCGGAAAATAATAAAAGGCCCGGGAGAATAGTCAACAAAAGGTGAATATTTCCGGCGAGCGCTTAAGAGAGAACGGCGGACGGTGGAGAGGGGCCCGATCAAGTTTTTTCGGATTCCGGTTTCTTGGGGCTTTTAAATGCACCGCCTAGGGTCTATAATGATCTGCCAAAATACCGAGGAGAAATCCATGAACAGCAACGAGACCCAAGATGCTTCCACTTCCACCTACACCATGGGATACAGCGACGATTTTCAGAGACTGCTCAGGCGCCGCAACGCGGAGACCAGCGCCACACATCTGCTCCCGCACCTTGAGGCGGGCATGCGGGTTCTGGATTTCGGGTGCGGCCCCGGGACGATTTCGGTGGGGCTGGCAAAAGCGGTTGAACCCGGAGAGCTTTTCGGTGTCGATATGGAGGCCTCGCAGGTCGAGATTGCACGCGCCGCCGCGGAAGCCGGCGGGCACCGAAACGCGATGTTCCAGACCGCCGACGTAGCCGATCTGCCCTTTGAGGATGACTCATTTGACGTCGCGCACTGCCACGCCGTGCTCATGCACGCCCCGGATACGGAAGCCATCTTGGCGGAGGTGCGTCGGGTCCTAAAGCCCGGCGGCATCATTTCAAGCCGGGAGATGTTTGTCGACTCCTCGTTTCTTGAGCCTACGATGAGAGACGGATGGGAAACGTTCGCGAAGCTTATCGAGGCCAATGGAGGCCACCCCCAGATCGGCAGGGAGCTCAAGCGGCTGTTTATCGAGGCCGGTTTTTCGGATATAAGCGCGAGCGTTTCGTTCGAACCTTTCTGCACGGGCGAAGATATTGATTTTCTTCACGGTTTCATTATCGGCTGGTTTCTCTCTCCGGCCACCGTTGAAGCGGCCACGAAATACGGGATTGCTACCCAGGAGCAGTTCGATGGCTGGCGCCGGAGACTTGATCAGTGGAAGGATACCCCCGGAGCGCTGGCGGCTTTTGCCTGGGGGGAGGCGATAGGACGCAAATAGGATTGCCCTAGTGTTTTTGGATTCTACGCAAAGACCTGACCCCAAATGCTTTCTTTACGAGCCTTGAGTGACAAGCTTGCCGTCTCGGAACATTTGGCGTATGAAAAACGGTTCTTGGGTCGCGTCTACTTGTCAAGGAAGCAATCAGTCTTATTTTTACTAAGAGAAAACGGTTTTTCCAAGTGGAATTTGCCGCTTAACGGAGGTTTCAGATGACCAAGGAGAAAACTGAGAAGCACGAATTTCAGGCCGAAGTGCGGAGGCTGATGGATATCGTGATCAACTCCCTCTATACCGACAAGGAGATATTCATCAGGGAACTGGTTTCAAACGCTTCTGACGCCCTTGAGAAACTGAGGTACATACAGCTTACCGACAAGGAAATATACGACGAGGCGCTCCCGCTTGAAATCGAGATATCCACTTCTAGCGAGGACAGTACGATCACCTTTACCGACTACGGTGTCGGAATGAGCAGAAAGGAACTCGTCGAGAACCTGGGAACGATAGCCCGCTCGGGCTCAAGGAGCTTTTTTGAGGCGATGGAGAAAGGCGGGACCGAAGGCGGGGATCTGATCGGGCAGTTCGGAGTGGGTTTTTACAGTTCCTTTATGGTTGCCGATTCGGTTGAGGTGGTGACCCGTGGCTACAGGAAAAATTCAGAGCATCTCATCTGGCGAAGCGGCGGCGACGGAGTGTTCGAGATAACCAAGGGAAAGGGGCACAGGAGGGGCACAAAGGTTGTCGTGTCTTTACGGGAAGATACAAAGGAGTACTCAGACCCGGACGTGATAAGGGATATCCTGAGAAAATACTCCGCGTTTGTTCCCTTCCCCCTTAAGCTAAACGGCAAGCAGATAAATACCACTGAAGCCGTCTGGCTCCGCAGCAAAAGCGAGATTACGGACCAGGAGTACGGCGGTTTTTACAGGTTCCAGACAAACTCTTTTGACGAGCCCAGATACAGGCTTCACTTCTCCTCTGAAGCCCCCATTGACATGAACGTGCTTCTGTTCGTCCCTGAGGACAACATGGAGCGCCTGGGATTCGGGAGAGTGGACTCCGGAGTGAGTCTTTACTCAAGGAGGGTTCTTATAGACGCTTCCCCCAAGAATCTTCTTCCAGAGTGGGCGAGATTTCTAAAGGGCGTGGTGGACAGCGCCGACATTCCCCTTAACATCTCGAGGGAGACCATGCAGGACAGCTCCCTTGTTAAGAAGCTTAACTCTGCCATCACGAAAAGGTTCATAAAGTTTCTTGAGCAGAGCTCAGCTGACGACCCCCAGAGTTACGGTGATTTCTACGGCAAGTTCGGTTTTTTCATAAAAGAGGGCGTGGCCTCGGATTTTGAGCACAGAGAGCAGCTTCGGGGGCTTCTGCGGTTTGAATCCTCGCGCAGGGGGGAAGGGGAGCTTGTCTCCTTTGAGGACTATCTCTCGGGGATGGGTGAGGGCCAGGAGGAGATCTATTACCTGTTCGGTTCCGCAAGGGAAACGCTTGAGAACGGGCCCCACATGGAGTTTTTCCGCTCAGAGGACATCGAGGTTCTTTTCATATACGAACCGATTGACGAATTCGTGATGTCGACTCTCGGGGAGTATGAGGAAAAAAAGATTGTCTCCGCCGACAGTGTTGACATAGGAGTTGCGGATAGGGATGCGGAGAGTTCTTCTGAGGAGGAAAAATCGCTTTGCGGCTGGATGAAGGAAGTGCTCGGCGAGAGGGTCGGGGACGTGCGCATGAGCCGGAGGCTTGTTGAGAGTCCCGCAGCTGCGTTTAACTCCGATTCCACCATGACCCAGGGAATGAAGAGGATAATGAAGAACATAAGCGCAGGTGCCGACATGCGTTCTGTAGTCCGCCTTGAGATAAACGGCGACCACGCGCTTATAAAGAACCTCGTTTCCATGAGAGAAAAAGACGGGGAGTTCGCCGCAATCATAGTTGAGCAGCTCTTTGATAACGCGCTTTTGGCCGCCGGGTACATGGAGAATCCCGGAAGCATGGTCGGAAGAATAAACAGGCTGCTTGAGCGGCTTAGTTCCGGATGATGCCCGCAGATGAACTACCTGTTAATAGCAAATTAAAATGACCGGTGTCTTAACAAATGAATTGTCCGCTTTTGCTTTTTCAAATCAGCCTCGAAGGGCAAGCCCGAAGAGTCTGATTTGAAGCCGCGCTTCTATCCCAGCGCCACGGCCCTGCTGATCTCTTTCGCTCCCCGAATTAAACCTCCCTC
>JAJEGO010000056.1 GCA_022819805.1 Candidatus Dadabacteria bacterium | reverse complement strand
ATGGCGGCTGACATACTGATGTTCTGGGCGACCAAGGTTCCCGTGGGCGAGGACCAGTTAAGCCACGTGGAGCTTACCAGGGAGCTTGCCAGGAGGTTTAACTTTCTCTATGGCGATTACTTCGGGGAACCTGAACCGCTTATAAGCGAAGCGTCGCGCCTCGTGGGCACCGACGGGAACAGGAAGATGAGCAAGAGCCTCAATAACTGCATATACCTAAGCGACAGCGAAAAGGATGTTGAGCGTAAGGTAAGGAGCATGTATACGGACCCCAAGAGAATAAGGGCCGACATACCGGGCACGGTTGAAGGCAACCCGGTTTTTATCTATCACGACCTTTTCAGCGATGATGCCGGGGAAGTGGAGGATCTCAAGGATCGCTACAGAACCGGAAACGTCGGGGACGTCGAGGTAAAGAAGAAACTCGCCCGCGCCATAAACCTTCTCCTTGAACCCATCAGGGAAAGAAGGGCTCAGTACGAAAAAAGGACGGATGACGTAAGGGACATACTCCGCGAGGGGACTCTCAAGGCGAAACGGATAGCCGAGGAGAACATGGAGGAGATAAAGGAGAGGGTTGGTCTTTTCCGCACGTAGGGCCCCGAGTGTTTGTTGACAGAGACGCGGTCTATTCTATATCCTGCTTAAAGTAACGGTTCGTATTGTAGTCTTTTTCGCCACGGAAGAGGATATATAGATGAACTCCATCGAAGAAATTATTGATGACGTAAAACAGGGCAAACTCGTAATACTTGTTGATGACGAGGACAGGGAGAACGAGGGAGATTTCGTAATACCCGCGGAGAGCGCTACCGCGGAGGTGATCAATTTCATGGCCACCCACGGCCGTGGCCTGATCTGTCTCTCCCTTACCCAGGAAGACGCCGACCGCCTGGCGCTTCAGCCCATAAAGCCCGAGTATAACGAAGCCCCGGAACACACGGCTTTCACCGTTCCGATAGACGCGAAGAAAGGGGTTACGACCGGCATATCGACTCACGACAGGGCCTCAACTATAAAGCAGGCGATATCCGAAGATTCAAAACCGGAGGATTTCGTGCGTCCCGGACATATTTTTCCGCTGGTAGCGAAAAAAGGCGGGGTGCTTGTCCGCGCCGGACACACAGAAGGCTCTGTTGACATATCGCGGCTCGCGGGCTTCCGCCCCGCGTCGGTTATCTGCGAGATAATGAAGGAAAACGGCGACATGGCTCGCCTTGAGGATCTGCTGGCTTTCTCGGAGCGGCACGGAATAAAAATCGCCACTATCGCCGATCTCATAAGGTACAGGATAGGCAAGGAGAGTTTCGTGCGCAGGGTGGCCGAGGCGGAGGTGCCTACCGAGTACGGAGTTTTCCGAACAATCGCTTTTGAAAACGAAATAGACGGTCTCCAGCACATGGCTTTTGTCAAGGGGAATCCCGGCTCCGAGGATGACACGCTTGTAAGGGTGCATTCCGACTGCGCTATAAGCGACATCTTCGGTTCGCTTTACTGTCACAGCAGGGCAAAGCTTATCCAGTCCCTTAAGATGATAGAGGCAAACGGTTCAGGGGTTCTCGTCTACATAAACCAGGAGTCAACCAATGGGGGGTTCGCGAAGAAGATAATGCGCTACTCGGATGGAAAGACCAGAGAGGCACCCGCACTGGTTCCGGAGAGGCAGGAACTCAAGGCGGAACTCAGGCATTACGGAGTCGGAGCGCAGATACTCAGGGATCTGGGGGTGCGCGACATAAGGCTTCTCACCAACAACCCGGTAAGGGTAAAGGGGCTTGAGGGATTCGGGCTCAGGATAGTCGGAAGCGTTCCTGTGGACATTTCGGATTACAGGGAGAAGGAAACTGCCATGGGAAAAAACGCGGATTACGGTAATATTGTTTCCATATCGAAGTAAGAGGGGAGCAGATGCCTGAAACAATAGAAGGAAAGCTGAGCGCCGGGAAATTCCGCTTCGCCATCGTCTCAAGCAGGGTCAACAGTTTTGTCACGACTCCGATGACGGAGGGGGCGATTGACACCCTCGTTCGCCACGGCGCGAGCGACAGGTCAATAGACGTGATAAAGGTGCCGGGTTCTTTCGAGGTGCCCTTTGCGGTGAAAAAGGCGGCAATGTCGGGAAAATACGACGCCGTCGTGGCGATCGGGGCCATAATAAGGGGACAGACTTCCCATTTTGATTTTCTAGCTTCGCAGGTGACAAAGGATCTTTCCGCGGTCGCCCTTGAGACCGGAGTGCCCGTCTGCTGCGGCGTGATAACCACGGAAACCACCGAGCAGGCTATTGAAAGGGCTGGGGTAAAAGCGGGGAACAGGGGAAGCGAGGCCGCACTTAGCGCGCTTGAGATGGTAAATCTCGCAAAAGCGCTTTCCTGATTTTCCAGATGGGGAAAAGAAGGTTATCAAGAAAAACTGCCCTTCAGTTTCTCTACCAGATTGATTCTGCGTCCGCAGACGGATCTCCTCAGCCAACCGACCCAGGATCCGATTTTGAATCGTTCTGTTCATTTCATCACAAGACGGCGGACCGTGAAATGCTCGAATTCGCGTCTCTGCTCTGCCGGGGTGTTCTTGAGAATCTTGATACCATAGACGGCACCTTAAACGGGTGCTCTGAGCACTGGAAAGTATCGAGAATGTCCATAGTGGACAGGAACATTCTGCGCCTCTCGGTTTACGAGATGGCCTTCTTGAGCGACATACCCGTGCCTGTTACTATAAACGAGGCAATCGAGGTGGCTAAGGAGTTCGGGTCGGAGACCTCCGCGGCGTTTGTAAACGGCATTCTGGATAAGATCGGAAAAGACATGGAAAAGGACGAGAGGGACGATGATAAATGAAGTGATTTCGAAACTTGTGGAAGGCGGAGACCTCTCGGAAAAAGAGGTGACCGCGGTTTTTGACCTTATGATGGAGGGGGAGCTTCCCGAGAGCCAGATGGCCGCCTTTCTTACGGCGCTTCGCATGAAGGGGGAAACCGTTTCCGAGATAACCGGCGTTGCGAAGGCTCTTTTGGGGAAGGCGGAGAAAATAGACTGCGACCGCGAGACCGCCGTGGACCTCTGCGGAACCGGAGGAGACGGAAGCGGGACGTTTAACATATCCACCACCGCGGCCTTCATAGTCTCCGGCGCCGGGGTCACGGTCGCAAAACACGGAAACAGATCAGTCTCAAGCCCGGTAGGAAGCGCGGACGTGCTTGAAGCGCTGGGAGTGAAAATAGGTATTTCCCCGGCTCTGGCGCAGGAATGCCTTTTGGAAGCGGGCATAGCTTTTCTTTTCGCCCCCGTCTACCATCCCGCCATGAGAAACGTGGCCAAGTGCAGAAAGGACCTCGGGATAAGGACCGTTTTTAACCTGATAGGTCCCGTGGTAAATCCAGCGGGAGTAAGAAATCAGGTCATGGGAGTCTACTCCCCGCATCTTCTCGTTCCCGTTGCCGAGGTGCTTAAGAACCTGGGTTCGCAAAAGGTCATGGTGGTTCACGGGGAAGGGTGCATGGACGAGATAACCGTTGCGGGAAGCACGAAAGTGGCCGAACTTCGCGACGGCGAAATCGCCGAGTACGATCTGCGCCCCGAAGATTTTGCCGTAAAAACCCGCTCGCACGAGGAACTCAGGGGTGGCGCGAGCGCGGCCGAAAATGCCGATATAACCCTTTCTGTGCTGAAGGGAGGGGAGAACGGCGCGAAAACAGACGCGAGTCTGCTTAACGCGATGGCGGCCATATATGTTTCGGGCAAGGTTGAGAGTCTGGCAGAAGCGCTCCTGCTGGCCAAGGACTCACTCTCAAGCGGGGCCGCGCTCAGAAAGCTTGAGACGCTTGTTGAAATCACTAACCGGAACCAGCCGAATGATCCTTGACGACATAGTTGCGTATAAAAGACAGGAGCTTGAGGAGGTAAAAAAAAGACTTCCTCTGAAAGAACTTGTCTCTGCTGCCGCGGAGACCTCCCCGGCCATTGATTTTACGGACCTTCACGCAAGGACTCCGGGAGTGAAAATAATATCGGAGATAAAAAAGGCGTCTCCTTCCAAGGGGGTCATAAGGGGTGATTTCGATCATTCATCTATTGCCCGGGAGTATGAGGCTTCGGGGGCTTTCGCTCTCTCGGTTCTTACTGACCGCAAGTTCTTCGGGGGTGATATTTCCTATCTCTCCGATATAAGGGCTCACTCGGCGCTTCCCATTTTGAGAAAGGATTTCACCATAGATCCCTACCATATCTATGAGGCTAGGTGCCACGGGGCCGACCTCGTGCTTTTAATAGTCGCCGTATTGGACCGCGGAGAAATAGAGGAATACCTTTCTCTCTCGCGTTCCCTCGGGATGAACTGCATTGTGGAGGTTCACGGCGAGAGTGAACTTGAGACCGCCCTTTTGGCGGGGAGCGAAATAATCGGCATAAATAACAGGGACCTCAGGACTTTCGATGTTTCGCTTGACACCTCGAAGAGGCTTTCCGCAATGGTGCCTGAAGGGAAAATCCTGATAAGCGAAAGCGGCATATCGTCGGTCGAGGACATGGATGGACTTATGGCCTGCGGTATAGATACTTTTCTTATAGGAGAAACGTTTATGAGGGCGGAGAGCCCGGGGGAGGCGCTTCGCGGTTTTCTTTGCTGATGGAGTCTTTGTGGGTATGAGGAGAGAAGGAAGAAAAAAACCTTGGCTGGCGGTTCTGCTTTCCCTTTTTTTCCCGGGACTTGGCCAGCTGTACAACGGGCAGTTTACCAAGGCCGTGTCGATATTCGCCATCGTCATTGTGGTGAACATCCTTTCACGCGAGCCGCTTGAGGTTTTCTTTGAGTTTGCGGATACCTCTACGCTTGAGGACCTTCCCCGTGCTACACTTACCTTGGTTGTGGGGTATTCTCTTGCGACGCTTTTTATCGCGGGGGTTTCAATTTACGATGCAAACGTAACGGCCAAGAAAATAAATCTTGAAATTGAAGAAAAACGGTCATAAGGAGGAAAAAGACAAATGGAAAGAGACGACGCTGTAGTGATGAAAGGCAATCCGATCACGCTTGTCGGTCCCGAGCTCAAAAAGGGCGATAAAGCTCCCGATTTCAGGTGCATGGAGGCTTTTGGAAGCGAGGTGGACCTCGGGAGTTTCGGTGACGACGTAAAGGTTTTCAACGTCGTGGTTTCAGTGGACACTCCGGTCTGCGATGTTCAGATAAGGAGGTTCAACGAGGAAGCTGCGGGACTTTCTGACTCGGTACAGATAGTGACGGTGAGCATGGATCTTCCGTTTGCGCAGAGCCGCTACTGCGCGGCCGCCGGGGTGGAGAGGGTAAGAACGGCATCTGATTACCAGTACGCTTCTTTCGGCGAGGCCTACGGGGTGCTTATAAAGGAAAACCGTCTTCTTGCCCGCTCGATTTTCGTTGTGGGTCCCGATAACGTGCTCGCGCACGTTGAGTACGTGGGAGACATAGTGGATGAGCCCGATTACGAGGCGGCGCTTGCGGCGATAAAGTCAATAGGATAGAGGAGGAGAGGGTTTAACATGCAATTTCTTGGACTGGCGATCGCGTTCATAGCGGCTTTCTGGGTTTATACGGACGCCAAAAACAGGGGTAAGACCACGGTGAAGGCGTTTTTGTGGTTTCTGGGCGTGTTTTTCGTCCTCATCATAGCCCTGCCGCTTTGGCTCATCACGAGGCCGAAGGTAAAGCTCTGTCCTTACTGCGGCGAATACTACGAATACAAAGAGTCTGACGAGTTTTGTCCCAGGTGCGGTGTTGAGTTGCAGGGCGGGGAGTGATACCCTTAAGTTGAGGTGTGTGTTTTGATGAGCGAGGCGACTGAAAAACCCGAAGTTACGGAAAATGACGTAATGGATGTGCTCGGCGACATATACGATCCCGAGATACCGATAGATATAGTCAATCTGGGCCTTGTTTACCGGGTTGCCGTAGAAGGTTCCCGGGTGAATATCGATATGACGATGACTTCTCCAGGTTGTCCCGCCGCAACGCAGATAGTTGCCGAGGCCAAGTATCTTGTCGAGGAACTCGAGGGAGTTTCCGAGGTGAGCGTCGAGATCGTGTGGGATCCTCCCTGGGACCCGGGGAAGATGAGCGAAGCGGCAAAGGAAAGCCTGGGAATGTTCTGATCCGCGATGCTGCGCTGACATGACCGAGGAGATTAAAAATGGCGGGCAATCTTGAAGTGGGGAGCCAGGCTCCTGATTTTGAAGCTGAGACCTACGGCGCCGAGAAGGTAAGACTGAGCGACTTCTATTCGAAAGGGACCGTGGCACTTTACTTTTACCCCAGGGACAACACTTCAGGCTGTACGAAGGAGGCCTGCTCGCTTCGCGACGCGGAGGAGGAACTTCTGTCCCTTGGAGTGCAGGTTCTGGGGGTAAGCACAGATGGGGTGAAGTCCCATGAGAATTTCAGAAACAAGTTTTCACTCAATTTCCCGCTGCTTAGCGACAAGGGCAGGGAGGTAGTGGATCTGTACGGGGTAAGAAGCAAGTTCGGCTCTGCCCGCAGGGTCACCTTCCTCATAGAGAAAGGCGGCAGGATAGCGCATATCTGGAAGAAGGTTAAAACCTCGGCCCATGCCGAAGAGATAACCGAGAAGGTAAAAGAACTGGGCTTGTAGCTCTCCTGCCGCGAATTTGATGAAGGACCTTCCCAAAGCCGTTTTCATAACCGGTACCGACACGGGAGTGGGCAAAACCGCAGTCACTGCGGCGCTCGCGGCTCTTCTCTGGGAAAAAGGCCTTGTGACCGGAGTAATAAAGCCGTTTCAGACCGGGACGGAGCTTGACGGTCTGAGCGACGCTGAATTCATCTACGGGTTTTTAGGAAGGGAGTGCGTGCTGTCCGAAGTTTCTCCCTTTCGCCTGCGGGCTCCCCTCTCTCCCTACCGCGCCGCCGAGATTGAAGGGGTTAAGATTCCTCTTGAGGACATAATCGGACATACGCGGGACTATATCTCCCGAAACGACGTAACCCTCATAGAAGGCGCCGGAGGTCTTGGCGTTCCCGTTACGGAGAGCTACATGATGGCTGACCTTGCCGTTGATCTTGATGCTCCGGTGGTTGTAGTCGCGCGTCCGGGGCTCGGCACCCTTAACCACACGGCCCTTTCGCTTGAATACGCGAGACAAAGAGGCGCAGAGGTGCTGGGGGTCGTGATAAACGGTTTTCCGGAACCTGCGGATGTTGCCTCCGCGACCAACCCGGCTGTTTTGAGGGATGTTTTCTCGGTAAACATTCTGGGGGTGATCCCCCATTTCCCGGGGCTTGACGTCGAAGGCGGTTCCTCTTCAGGGCTCAGCCAAGCGGGGGAGAGTTGTTTTTCCCCGCTTTTCGGGGGAAATTTCTCGGCGGATGTCTTTTTAGAGGAACTTTCGGAGGGAGCGGGAAGGTGATTTTTCCGGACCGCAACCGCTCGCCGCGGGCTTTTTCACTCTAGGGTTTTACGGTTTTTCCAGCGCGGTTTCTGATTTCTTGACAGATCAGAAGAACTTGTAATAATACTAGCCGATCAAATCTACTTCCTGATTGATTAACCCGTTTTTTAGCAAGTCTTAAGATGAAGAGAGAGAGACAGAGATTTCTGCGTATTGCTATAACCGTTTTATTTATATCGGCAGGCTTTTTCCTGTACGCAGAAAGCGCCGAGAGCAGGGACAAAGGACCCGCGCAACCCGTTCTCTTCAGCCACAAGATACACGCAGGGGACAACCAGATACAGTGTCAGACCTGTCACAGCTACACGGAAGTTTCCCCCCACCCCGGTATTCCCTCGGTCCAAAAGTGCATGGGATGTCATGCATACGTAGCCGGAAGGGATGTTGAATACACGACTCAGGGAGGGCAGACGATCAACATAAGAGAGGAAATAAACAAGGTAAAGGGCTACTGGCAAAGACAGGAACCCATACCCTGGGTGAAGGTTACCGGAATGTACGGCACGACCTCCGCGGGAATGCCGGAGTTTGTGCGTTTTAACCACAAAAGGCACATAAAGCGCGGATTTGAGTGCAGTACCTGTCACGGGGAAGTGGAGAAAATGGACGTGGTGCACAAGGCGGAAGACCTGACTATGGGATTCTGCATATCGTGCCATGAAGAAAACGCGGATAACGAGGAGCACAAAACTGAACTTAAGGATTGTCTGACCTGCCACTACTAGGGCGGAGGGGATATATGTCTCGGAAAGAAAATAAAGGAAAAGATGGCATGAAAAGAAGGGATTTTCTGAAGGTGCTCGGCGTGGTGGGCGGTACGGCCGCGGTTGCCGGAAGCTGTTCGGAACCCGTCGAGCAGATAATTCCTTACGTTATTCCTCCTGAAAACGTCATTCCCGGAGTGCCGAAGTTCTACACAACGACCTGCAGGGAGTGTTCTTCCGGCTGCGGTCTTCTGGTTAAAAACCGCGAGGGCCGGGCCATAAAGGTTGAAGGCAACCCCGAGAGCCCGATAAACATGGGCAAGACGTGCGCCGTGGGCCAGGCGTCTCTTCAGGGCCTTTACAATCCCGACAGGGTGCGCTCGCCGCTTGTACACAACCCTGAGACCCAGAGACTCGAAGCCATAGGCTGGAAGCGGGGCGAGGAAATACTGGCGGAGAAATTAAATTCTCTCGGTTCGGGAAAGATCGTCTATCTGAGCAATGACATATCGGGAACCTACTCAAAGTTCGTGGCTGAGTTTCTAAAACCCCTGGGGGGAGAGCATTACGTTTACGAGACTTTTTCCCACGAACCCATCAGAAAAGCAAACGAAATAGTTTTCGGAAGAGACGAAATTCCTTCCTACAGGATAGACAAAGCGGATTATCTTCTCTCCTTCGGGGCTGATTATCTCGAGACGTGGCTTTCCACGGTTTCAAACTCCATAGGACATTCAAAGCTAAGAGACATAGATCACGGAAAAACCGGCCAGATAGTCCATATAGAGCCCCGTTCCGGAATGACCGCTTCAAACGCCGACACTTGGATCGCCGCAAAGCCGGGTACCGAGCAGTACCTTGCTCTCGGGATCGCCAACGTGATGATCTCAAAGGGCCTTAACAAGGTTGCCGCGGGACCTGTAGCGAAAATGGTCTCCGGATACACACCCGAGAAAGTCGCAACGCTTACCGAAGTGTCCGCGGACACGATAGAGAAAATCGCCCGCGACTTCACCGCTTCAAAAAGCTTGGCAATAGGTGGCGGGACTGCCAACACGGGATCGAATGCTACCGAGACCATGGTTGCCGTGAACATACTTAACTACCTTGCCGGAAACATCGGCAAGACGGTTGATTTCTCAGATCCTCTTTCAATCTCGGGAGCGAACACTTTTGGCGATATGAAGAAGCTTGTCGAAGAGATGAGGTCGGGCAAGGTTGAGATTCTCATTGTTCATGACGTGAACCCCGTTTTCACGCTTCCGGGAGAGCTGAAAGTCGCCGAGGCACTTGAGAAGGTGCCGTTTATCGTGAGTCTCTCCGCGTTTCTTGACGAAACTTCCGAGAAAGCGCATCTCGTACTTCCTGAAAGCACTAACTTTGAAAGCTGGGGCGACTACAGCCCGAAGAAAAGCGTAACCGGCATCGTTCAGCCCGTTATGAGACCCGTTTTCAATACCAAATCCGCGGGGGATACGCTTATATCGGTTTCAAAGAACGTCGGGGCGCTTAAAAATACGTTTGCCGAGAAGAAATACTACGATTATCTGAGAAGCGCCTGGAAGAAAAGGGCCGCGATAATTGCTCCCGCAACGGGCTTTGAGAAATTCTGGGAGAATCTTGTCGTAAAAGGTTTGGTAACGACCGCCCCCGCGCCCGTCGAGGTCGCTCTTTCGCCGAAGATAAGTTCCGTTTCGTTCAGCGACCCGAAGTTCAGCGGAGAAGGGAGTTTCCACCTGATTGCTTACCCGTCATACAGGTTTCTTGACGGAAGGGGGGCGAACAAGCCGTGGCTTCAGGAACTCCCCGACGCTCTTACCACTTCCGTGTGGGATTCGTGGCTTGAGATAAATCCCGCGGTCGCGGAGAAAATGGGCCTTGAGGACGGTTCTTACGTGAAGGTTGATACCCCCGGGGGAAGCTTTGAGGTCCAGGTTTTCGTCTACGAGGGAATAAGGCCTGATACTGTGGCAATTCCTCTGGGGCAGGGACACACTTCCTACGGAAGGTATGCGAAGGGGAGAGGAGTCAATCCTTTTGCCCTGCTGCCGGCGGCGACCGATGTGCTTTCAGGGGGACTTTCACTGCTCTCGACAAAGGCGAGCGTCTCATCCCTTAGGAAAAGGGATCTGCTCGTGAGGACCCAGTACACAAAGAGCCAGGGAGACAGGCCCGTCACAAAGACCGTCGCTCTTGACCAGCTTGGTCACAACGGCGCCCATCACGGGTCGGAGCACGCAAAACATCCTGACTTCTACCCGGAAAAGGAATACTCGAAATACAGATGGGGAATGGCCATAGACCTTAACAAGTGCACAGGGTGCGGGGCCTGCGTAACGGCGTGTTCCGCTGAGAACAACATCCCCTTCGTAGGAAAGAAGCAGATAGCGAAACGCCGCGAGATGAACTGGATCCGCATAGAGAGATTCTTTGAGAAAAACAGCGACGGAAGCCTTGACGTGAGATTTCTGCCCATGCTCTGCCAGCAGTGCGGAAACGCTCCTTGCGAGCCCGTGTGTCCGGTCTTCGCTACTTACCACAATCACGAGGGCCTAAACGGCATGATATACAACCGCTGCGTGGGCACCAGGTACTGTGCGAACAACTGCACCTACAAGGTGAGGAGATTCAACTGGTATACATACAAGTTCCCCGAGCCGCTAAACTGGCAGCTTAATCCCGACGTGACCGTAAGATCGAAGGGAATCATGGAAAAATGTACCTTCTGCGTTCAGAGGATAAGTTACGGGAAGGACCTCGCCAAGGATGAAGGAAGGCTTCTTCGCGACAGGGAGGTTCTGACGGCCTGCGAGCAGGCGTGTCCGAGCGATGCAATAGTGTTCGGCAACCTGCTTGACGAGAAAAGCAGGGCGTCGGTGCTGTCCGAGGACGAGAGAGGCTACAAGGTCCTGGAAGTAGTGAACACCAAGCCCGCGATTACCTATCTTAAGAAAGTAAAACAGGAAAGAGTGTGATGAACCAGACGCAGCAGAGGCCTTTAACTTACGCGAGAGTAACCGAAGACGTAGTCAGGATGGTTGACAAGCCGTCTGCGAAGTGGTGGGCGCTTTTTCTTCCCACGGTGGCGCTCGTGGGACTCGGTGTCACTTGTTTTTTCTATCAGGTGGCGGAGGGGCTTGGAGTTGCCGGCTACCGCCATCCGGTCTTCTGGGGAGTCTACATAACTGATTTCGTTTTCTGGGTCGGAATAGCGCACTCGGGAACTCTCATCTCGGCCATACTTTATCTGTTCCGCGCGAGGTTCAGGATGTCCATATACAGAATTGCCGAGGCCATGACGGTCTTCGCGGTTCTGACGGCGGGACTTTTCCCTATAATCCACCTCGGAAGACCATGGAACTTCCTGTGGCTTATACCCTATCCGAATTCAAGGGAACTGTGGATAAACTTCAAGTCCCCGCTTGTGTGGGACGTGTTCGCGGTGGGCACCTATCTTACGGTTAGCTCGGTATTCTTCGTAGTCGGGATGATCCCTGACATCGCGGCGATAAGGGACAAGGTGAAGGAAACTCCGAGAAAAATCATATACTCGATTCTTTCCTTCGGATGGAAGGGCTCGAACAGGGAATGGCTTCACTACACCAGGGCGTATCTTTATTTCGCGGCCCTGGCCACGCCGCTTGTTCTCTCGGTTCACAGCGTCGTGTCCTGGGACTTCGCCATGGGCAACGTTCCCGGATGGCACACCACCATATTTCCCCCGTATTTCGTTGCGGGAGCCATTTTCTCGGGACTTGCGATGGTTATAACGCTTACCATACCGATAAGGAAGATTTTCCATCTCGAGGACTACATAACGCTTGATAACTATGACGGCATGGCGAAGCTCATAATTCTGACTTCCTGCATAGTCGGCTACGCGTACGCGGCGGAGTTCTTCATGGCGTGGTACAGCGGAAGTCCTTACGAGTGGGGACAGTTCGTGTACAGGGCAACTGGAGAGTACGCGTTTTTCTACTGGACGATGGTCATATGCAACTGCGTAGTTCCTATAGCGTTTTGGTGGGAGAAGGTCAGAAAGAACATAAAAGCCCTTTTCGTCATTTCCATACTGATAAACATAGGAATGTGGTTTGAGCGTTTCAATATCATCGTCATATCGCTTTCGAGGGATTTTGAGCCCGGAGCGTGGGGAATATACAAGATATCGTTTGTCGAGGCCGGTATAACGATCGGCAGTTTCGCGTGGTTCTTTATGTTCTTCTTACTGTTCGTAAAAACTCTTCCGGCAGTTTCCATAGCGGAGATGAAGGAAATACTTCCGGTGCCGAAGAAGGGAGGTTAACAAGAGATGGACCAGGGCGTAGTCGGAATTTATTCATATCAGGACTCAGTCCTTGAAGCCGTGGGCAAGCTCAAGGAGGCGGGTTACCGCAACATGAGGGTGTTCTCCCCGTTTCCGGACCACGAAATTGAGGCGGCGGTTGATCTGCCGGAGAGCCCGGTGCGGTTTTTCACTCTTTTCGGAGGACTGCTGGGAGCGACCTGCGGGATCGGTTTTACGGTTCTTACTTCAAGTTCATGGCCCATAGCGGTGAGCGCCAAGCCCATAGTCTCGATAATCCCCTACATGGTGATCGTTTTTGAGCTTACGGTGCTTTTCGGCGCGCTTTCAACATTCTTGGGGCTGATAATAAATTCACTTATAAGAAAAAGAACCCCGATACGGCTCTACGACGAGCGTTTCTCCGACGATAAGTTCGGCGTTGCGGTTGTGTGCGAAAAGGAAAAGATAGGGGCGGTTGAGGCGATATTAAACTCTACGGGAGCTGAAGAAATCAAGTTTGATGAAGCATAGAAAGTCTTTTCGGACAGTTGCGGGGAAAGCTTGGGGTTTCAATTTCCTTAGGGGATTGAAAGTGTGTGCGGCGATCGCTTTTGCGGTCGCGTTCTCCCTTTCTTCCGCCCACTCGCTTCCGTGGTCTTGGGACATGTGGTCTCAGGACTCGATTCAGCCCTACGAGGAGCCAGTGCTCTTCCCGCGCGAATCAATTTCCACCGACGGGAAGAAGACAAAGCTTGAAGACAGAGACAGTGTCGAACTCATAGAAAAAGGGCCGGTTCCCCAAAGCGATGAATCTATTGCCCGGGGAGCGAAGGTTTTCAAGGAGCAGTGCGCCGTGTGCCATGGTCTCGGGGGACTGGGAGACGGAATCATAATAAAGAAAGGACTCGGTTTTTACCCCGTTAATCTTACAACGCCGGCCGTGGCGCAGAGAACCGACGGTTTCATCTACGCCTATATACGCTACGGAGGCAAGGTAATGATGCCTCCTTACAGCGAGAACATATCGGAGCAGGATGCGTGGCATGTGGTCAATTACGTGAGGAAGCTTCAGAACCCGGGTTCTTCCAAGGAGAATCAATAGAAAAATGGATCAGTCCATAAGCCAGGAAATACTCGCGAAAAGAAACCAGATACCTAACTGGGTATTTATGGTTTTTGTCGCTCTTGCGGTCGTGGGCGCCGGGGCTTTCGTAGTTAACGCCAAGGGGGAGAACGCCGAGGAGGTCTGGCAGCTCTTTCTGGTGAATTTTCTTTTCTGGACGGGAGTCGCCCAAGGCGGGCTTGTTTTCTCCTGCATACTCAGGATAACCAACGCCAGGTGGGGCAGGGGACTTCTTCGCATAAGCGAGGGCTTTGCGAGCTTCACGGTGGTTTCCTTAGTGCTCCTGCTGGTTCTTTTCATCGGCAAGGAGTTTATTCTTCCTTACGCACATCATCACTATCACAGCCCAAAGGACATATGGCTTAACATAAATTTCGTGATGGCGAGAAACGTCATAGGCTTCGTGATTCTTCTGGTTCTCAATTACTTCTACCTCAGAACATCCATAGAACAGGATCTCAACGGCAGGGAGAGAATCGTCAGGTTAAAGAAACTTGCCCCCGCCGTAATTATTGTCTACGCCCTTGTTTTCTCCCTTTTCGCCTGGGATTTCATGATGTCGCTTGATCCTCACTGGTTCAGCACGCTTTTCGGACCCTACTATTTCATGGGAAGCCTGATAGCCGCCATAGGGGCGACGATAATACTTTCGGTCCCGATCAAGCGTTACCTTGGGCTCGACGACTATCTTTCCGTCCATCATTACTGGGACATGGGGAAAATACTTCAGGGCTTCTCTCTTTTCTGGGTTTACCTCATGTTCTCCCAGCTTCTCACGATCTGGTACGCGAACATGCCGGAAGAGACCGGTTTTGTAATAAAGAGAGTAGTGGATGAGCCCTTCCGCTCGTTTGCCTGGGCTATCCTGACCTGCTGCTTCATATTTCCTTTTGTCTCCTTTCTGCCCCGTACCCACAAGATAGTTACCCCGATAGCCGTCTTTATCGCTACGGTTTCTTTCTCGGGTCTCTGGATGGACAAGTTCCTGCTGGTTATTCCCTCGCTTACAAGCGAACTGGTTTTCAGCATCAATCATTTTCTGATCACTCTCGGTTTTCTAGCGGGATTCGTGGCGACATTCCTTCTGTTTATAAACAGGTTCCCGGTAATACCTTTCGGCGACCCGTACTTTGACGGCAAAACGAAAGGAGGAGGGCATTAGATGAAACTTACTCCTGAACAGCTCGACAAGCTGACGCTTCTTTTCGCCGTGAAAGTTGCAATCGGCATCGCAGCCTTCATAGGCATAGTGGCTACCGTAGCGCTTTTCGGCACCAAGATAGCTCCTTTGATGGGCAAACTTCCCTGGTAATACCTGCATCCTTCCCGTTGCGCATAAGCAAGGCGCAATAGAGCATGTCTTGAGACTCTTTAATCGAAACCGGATATAATTTCCGCGCGGGTTTTTCCGTTCCTCATAAAAACATCTGTAAGGAGTTTTCCATGTCCAAAGACGCTGAAATCAAGCTTAAGGTAGTCCTTGGGGACGACAATGTCCCTGAAGAGATTTTCTGGGACGCATCACAATCCGAAGTGCCGGGAGAAAAACCCTGTGAAGCGGTTTTTATTTCCATGTGGGACGGCGAGAAAAAGGAATCTCTGGTAATAGATCTTTGGACCAAGAAAATGGAAGTGGGAGAGATGAATTATCATTTTTACTATACGATGATGAAGATGGCCGATACGTATGAAAGAGCTACCTCCCAGGGGCGGATATCGAACAGAATGAGGGAGTTCGCGGGCGAGTTCGCCGAGATGGTTCTCGAGTCTTTCGGAGGGCAGAAGAATTCCTGACCAACGTCCCTCGTACTTTGCGGTGCGGGAAACGCCGGCACTTCCAGACGTTTCCCTGCCCTATGATCTGAAAAAGATCAATAAAAAACTCTCACCGCGATAAAAGCGAAGAAAAAGCCGACGCACCATAAAAGCACGGACAACAGGTATATCCAGTTGCTTGTCTTCCGCAGCCTGGCACAGGCCATGGCCTGCGCCGGGTCAATCGGACAAGGGGCGTTTCTTGATCTCCAGAGCGCAGCTCCGGCGATCAAAAGCACCGCGCCGGAGACTCCAAACGTCAAGATCTTGTATTTTGACAGCGCAATCAGCCAGGGCGCGGTGCCTACGATTCCCGCGAGAGAGGCACCGGCCCCGAGTGTCACTAACAGCGCGGGAAGCGCGCAGCACACAAGCGTTCCAGCGGACGTAAACAGGCTGAGCGTGGGAAGAAGCGTTTGCTTCACTCCGTAGTCAGGGGTGACGTTATCCATGTTCGCATCCCCTCCCAATGGCGGCTATGTTGTACCCGGAGTCCGTGATAAGCTTCGTGAGCGTCGTGTCGTCAATGGTCAATCCTGGCTTCATGGCGACTACTACGGAGCCTTTGCCGAGATCGACATTGATACCGGCGACATCGCCGCGTTTCAGAAAGACTTTTTCCAGGGAACGTGCGCAGAAGTCGCATACAAGCCCGTTCACTTTGATGTTGATTGTGTCTTCACAGGATGCTTTTTCTATGCTGTTGGAAGCCTTAACCGCTTCCACCGCTTCACCTTCATGGTTGTGTTTGTGTTCTCCATGCTGCGCATTGCCATGGAGCGCAAAGAAAAGTGTGATAAACGCAATTGTAATAATTGATGTTTTCATGATTTTCTCCCTAAAATCTTATTATTAAGTTAAACATGATCCCACCTTTGTCGCTGATTCCGACCTCGGCGAGATACTCGTTCTTAAAAAACCGCACAAAAGGCGTAAAAATGATGTTATCTCTCTCACCCGTGATGTGGTCAACCTGGAGCATGAGCCATGTGTGAACATCGTCGTAATCCCCCAGATAAGGGGCGATTCCCACTCGCGCTTTCTGCCTGAAGAACTTTGCTATGTCTTCTGCGTAGTAAACGCGGTTCTCATAACCCGTAAAATACCGTCGATTTTCCCAGTCAAGGGCGATATCCGTAAACGCGGCGGGCTGAGGCCCACCGTCAGGCAACCCGAGGTCATCATAGGCCACTCCCAAGCCGCTTTTAAGGTAGAAATTTGCCTGCGAGGCCGGTGCGTTGTGCCGCTTCACCAAGTAATTAAGCTGCACGCCGTGGAACTGCCAATCCTCCCCGGGCCAGTATTCGGTCCTGTATCCTATCGAATACCTGGCCGTCGGCGAATAATGAACGTGAAGAGAATGAGCGTTCTTGTCGTTTTTCTGCATGATCGTCCATCCGCCCGGGTATGAGACCGGACGGGAGAGAGACGGGGAAGCGTATCCCAGCAGGACCACGCAGCATAAAGCGAAAACTGCTGATTTCATGTTTCCTCCTGAATATCTTGATTATAGTCTGGCAACGCCGAAGCGAAGCCATTTGGGCGCGTGGACGCACGGATTGATCAGGAGATATGTTTTGGAGGCTGGAAGAGGGTATCGACCTGGCGGGAGGATAAAAGCTCATCGACTGGAATTCCGACGGCGATTTTCCCGTGATTATCTTTTGATTCTTGAAGCGGCAAAGCGTTTATCTGGACGCAGTGCAGGCAATTGCAGCCGTCGCATTCATCTGAACTCTGATCCTGCGATTCTTCGGTGTTATGGCAAGGCATGTCCATATCGCCGTCCATCTGCATCTCGGCGGGAGCCTCATGCATATTCATCAGACATGTGGAGAAGGCGTTTGCCGTGCCACCGGCGAACAACATAATGCACACAAGAAACAGCGTTACCGTTTTCATAAAACTCATACCCTAATTATAAACTATTGAATGTTGGTTCAAGTTTCAAGGGTAAAAATCGAGAATGATATTCATTGTTGACCAAGCTACATATGCTGGATCGAATTTTTTTATATTCTAAGAGTTGAAATTCCAGCCATACTTACTTAGTTTATAAAATAAGATACGAAACCGGTCAGCGTATTCGGTTAAGGATTTTTTTAAATATCGGGAGGTGTTAAGAAATGGAAGTTAGTATTACAATTAACGGTGAGAAAAAATCTATTCGAGCAGGAATTCTTTCAGTTAATTCTCTTTATGAAACCGCTGAATGTGGCGGAGAACAAATCTTTCTCAGTCGTAAAGACGATATAGATATCCCTCTTTTACCGGAAGAGTACTTAGTTGTTTATGGTGGGGAAGAATTTGTAATTGGAAAAAACAATACAGAGAATAACCCACCATTGCGCAAGGGGGTTCACTTTAGATTCAATGGCTCTGACCTTGCTCTTGAGAGAGCAAAGATAACTGGTAAAACTCTTAAAGAGCATGATAAAGATATCCCGATGGGACGCCTGTTTGTTGATATTGAAGGTGGCGTGGACATAGAAGTTGCAGACGATATGATAATGGTTATTCAGGATAAAGAATCATATTTCGTTATTCCCCCATCCGATTCTGATGATTTGGATTTAATTGACGTTGAAGAATGCGGTAAACACGAACGTCGCCCACCAAAGGGAAAAAGGTATAGAATCCGAATAGACCGTGACAAATATCGCGTGGATTCAGAGAAGATTACTGGAACTGCTATACTTGAACTGGCTGGGAAGAACTTTCAGGAATGGTCACTCAATCAGAAGTTTCGTGGTGGTAAAAGAGAGAAAATCAAAGCTGACGATGTGGTTGATCTGACCCACCCCGGTGTTGAGCGTTTTGAAACTGTCCGGTTACAAGCTCAGCAAGGTGAAATTGCCTATGAGTTGCCGGAAGAAGACATTGAATACCTTGACGCACATTATTCATCCCGATGGAAAAAAACATCGGAAGGCAATGGGAAATACGGATTGATCATTGAGAACTTTCCTCTTCCAGGCGGATATACGTTAGAGGAATCCACGCTGATGGTGCTCATTCCAAGCGGGTATCCGGGCTCGGGGCTGGATATGTTTTACTTTGACCCGCCGCTTAACAGATCAGACGGCCAAGCAATAGGTTGTTCGGATTCAATTGAAACTCATTTTGCTCGGCAATGGCAAAGATGGTCTCGTCACTACCAATGGAATCCTGGATCAGATTTTCTGGTAAATCATATCGAATATGTGAGAAATGAATTGGAAAAAGAGGTCAGTTGATGAAGTCCGCCTTGCTGGCGATGACGCAGCGCCTACATCAAGAGGTTTTTGAATATCTTTTTCCTGGAGACAAGCTGGAATCGGCTGCAATCCTATTATGTAATCAAGGTACGGGGAAGCATTACCAGCGTCTTATTGCAACTGAGGTTTTGCATCTTCCGCATCATTTGTGTGAAAGAAAAAAGAACTTCATTTCTTGGCCGTTCGCTGAGTTTTTGCCGCCGGAAAAAATCAGCGATATAGATAGACGCGGACAGTCTATTATAACTATCCACTCTCACCCATCTGGATATAAAGAATTTTCGGAAGTTGACAATCGAAACGATCGGGATTTGTTTTCTTCCGTTTGCAATTGGTTTGACGACCAACGTCAGAATGGCTCCGCAATAATGCTTCCAGATGGAAGTATAATAGCACGTACTGTCGACCCGTACGGCAATTTTTCTGACATGAAAGCGGTTTCTGTTGTCGGTAATGATATACGCATATGGAAACCGCGAAAGCCAAGGAAAGAAACGCCGTATCAAAATAAACTGGTTCAAACCTTTGGTAGTGGAACGTTGGATCTTCTGCACGGTATGCGTGTTGGGGTTATTGGTTGTTCTGGCACGGGTAGCATTATTATTGAATTGCTGATGCGTAACTGCGTGGGCGAACTGGTGATTGTGGATAGCGATATACTTGAAGAGAAGAATCTCAATCGTATGATCAATAGCACCGTGAGTGCTGCACGAGGCAAGCAACCAAAAGTATCCGCTATTAAACAGGCTATTGGCAAAATCGGAATGAAAACAAAGGTTGATGCTTACCAAGGATTAACAGATTCTAAAAGAGTGGTTGAAGCTTTAGTGGATTGTGACGTGATATTCGGTTGCGTAGACTCTGCCTTTGGGAGATATCATCTGGATTGTTTAGCGAGTGCCTACTTGATACCGTATTTTGACGTGGGAGTTAATCTCGAGGCTGATGGCACAGGTGGTATTACTGCTGCCGACGCGGTTTCTCATTATATTCATCCCGAGGGAGAAAGTCTCTTGTCGCGTGGGGCGTACACAATGGATCAAGTAAAGGCGGAAGATTGGCAGAGAAAAGATCCAGACTATTATCACAAGCAGCGCGTATCCGGTTATTTGGCAGCGGTAGGCGAAGAACAACCGGCAGTTATGTCACTTAATATGCAGGCGGCGTGTATGTTATTTAACGATTTTATGGCGAGGATACATGCTTACCGTTTTGATGATAACAGTGAATTCGCAACGCAAAGATTTCGTCTCGTGCATGGATTCTACGAAAATAACGCGGACAGAGCAGTCCCTCATCCTCTAATGAAAAAATATACAGGTTCCGGTGACAAAAGCTTGCTTGTTAAAAACAACACTAGTAATGATTAAATGGTTGTTCAATTTTCTAGCGCGGTTTAGTCTTTATAATACGCAGTGGGTAGAAGACTTGCCTGATAACCCCTGTCAGAAAACAGTGTATATTATTGGTGGGCGCAAATATCCATTCTATGCGGCAATTGTTTGTCCGCGTAAGGCTTGCCAGCAAGTTGTTCATCTTGATTTATCGCCTGAGGTTACCAAGAGATGGTCAATAACGGAACATACGGATGGTCGTATTTCAATATCACCTTCAATTCACGTGACTAAGTTGCCTTGCCAATGCCATTACTGGCTTCGTCGCGGACGGATTGTCTGGAGCGAAACTCCACGGTTTTTTGTACCTGAGGATAACAAACGTGATTAAAAAAGTAGAACTTAAAAATTTTAAGAGATTTTCGAGACTAAAGTTCAATTTAAATGATCACCTTGTTATTGCAGGACAAAACAACTCCGGCAAAACGACACTTCTACAGGCTATTGCAGCGTGGTCCCAAGTGGCATTTCTATGGAGGGAACACAATCCCGATTTAGCAAGGGATAGTGAAGACAACTACCCGAGCGCTAATATTAATAGATTGAAGTTTTATTCGGTACCGCTTGCGAATTTCGGCCATTTATGGAAAAACATGGAAGTCCACGAACCCGCTTCCATCTGGCTGCATACCAATGAATGGAAAATAGGTTTTGAAATTTTTCATGAAAACCAGGAAAGTGTCGCCGTTCGTCCGGCAAAGCAAGTACGTGAAGATGATTTGGATAAGTACATCGCTAAACCGCTTATGACTGTCTATATACCCCCTCTCTCGGGTGTTGACGTAGAGGAACCTTTTTTTGATCCAATTGTTATACCTGCACGACTTGCACGAGCGCAGGCAGGAAGCGTGTTAAGGAACCTGCTTCTTAAAGTAAGTCAGGATCAAAAAAAATGGTTAAAACTAAAAGAGATTATCAGGTCTTTTTTTGGTTATGAATTAGGAACACCCAGTGGAGGTGCAGAGATATATGCTCCTTATAGCCACTCTCAGCAGGATATACTTTATAACCTGAGTAGTGCTGCAAGTGGTTTCTTGCAAGTGTTAATGGTTTACGCGGTTCTTCTGGCACACGAAGCATCTGTTATCCTAATTGATGAACCGGATGCGCATCTGCATATTATATTGCAGGACAAAATGTACAGTCAATTACGTGAATATGCTCATCAGAATGGATCACAATTGATTATATCCACACATTCTGAGTCTCTCATAAGAATTGTTGACCCGCATTATCTATGTGTTCTACGAGATAATGACTTTAAAATGATTGCCGACAAAATGGAACGGTCTACACTGATCGACTCTCTCAAATACTTGGACAATGTAGATATATGTCTAGTCGAGCAGCAAACAAATCCAGGTATATTGTATGTTGAAGGTCATACTGACATTGCCATTCTGCGCGAATGGGCAAAAAAGTGGGGTCACCGGCTCTATACTTTTCTTGAAAAACCTTTCTGGAAGGAGACCGTTTACGATATTAGAGACCAAGGGGCTGGTATCAAGGCTGAGAAACATTTCGAAGCGTTAAAACTGGTACGGGATGACATCCTTGGTATAGAGTTGCATGACAGCGATAACAAAACACGTAAGCCAAAAACGCTTAAGAATGGTTTGAAGCGGATTTTCTGGAAGCGTTATGAAATTGAAAGTTACCTTATTCATCCCAATTCTATCGCTCGCTTTGTGGAAAGCGTCGGTGGGAAAAGAGCAGCGAGGAAAACATTAACATATTTGAAAAACAACCTTCCACCCGCTGTCTTTAATGATCCAAAGCAAGAGCATGATTATCTAAAGCAAACAAAAGCGAAAAGCTTTCTCTCTAAGGCATTAAGTGCTGCTGGAATCAGCGAAAATAACTATTCATTAATTGCTGCCCAGATGAACAAGGATGAAATTCATTCTGAGGTGATTGAGAAACTGGATAAGATTGCCAACTGCCTCCGTATTGGCAAAAGCTAAAACCATAGTTCTCAGTTTTTATCTGAATTCCGGTATCACCTCTTTTGCGAAAAGCTCTATGGTCTTGGGATTCATCACGTCGGAGAAGAAAATCGTATACTTGGATATCCCCTTATCGATATCCGAGTTGATCTTCTTCACGCAGTCTTCCGGAGTTCCCACAATTCCGAGTTTTTCTATATCCCCGAAAAATCCGTAACGTCTCTGGGCCTTTTCAAGCTTTTCGGGAAGATCTTTCCTGTCTTCGACCAGTACGCAGACGGTCTGCTGGGATATAGTTATATCTTCTATGTTTCTTCCGACCTCCTCGCAGTGCCCGCGCAGTATTGAATGCTTGCGGTCAAAATCAATCGCGCTTGTCGCGGGACAGTTCCATTCATCGGCGAGTTCTGCAACCGCCCTCAGGAGAAACCTTTCTCCTGAGCCTCCGATGCATACTGGGATGTGGGGACGCTGAATGGGCTTGGGGTTGCACAGAGCGTTTTCCACCTTGTAGCGTTTTCCGGAGAAAGTGGCGGTTTCATCCGTCCACATCAGTTTAAGTATCTGGGCTGCCTCTTTAAGCATTTCTATTCTTTCTTTGGTTGAGGGGAAGGGATACCCGTAAGCGCGGAATTCCTCTTCAAACCACCCGGCTCCTATTGCGAACTCAACCCGTCCGTTGCTTATCACGTCAAGCGTTGAAGCCATCTTGGCAAGCAGGGGAGGGTGCCTGAAAGGGTTGCAGAGCACCATCGTTCCGAGCTTTACGTTTTCCGTTACGGTGGAGAGTGCGGACATGAGCGTCCAGGGTTCGTAGATGTCGATTCCTATTATTCCCTGACCGAGAACATGGTCGTAGAACCACACGGAATCGTATCCTGTTGAGTCGCATAACTGCGCTGTGGCTTTTATCTCTTCAAAATCTATTTTCTGCTGTCTCAGCATTACTCCGAATTCGGGTCTGCCCATTGGTTTCTCTCCGTCTTTTGGTATTTGCGTGGGTTCATAAAACGCACGGGTAAATTATCCCTTCACCAAGGGACGCTGTAAACACGGTAACGACTCACCGGTAGCGGGGAAATAAAAATCCCTGCGATGTTCACTGTTTCGCTTCTTTGTGCTATCATTACGGGCGACGGGAAAAAGAAGACCGGCAGCGCTCGGAGGGCTTTTTGCCGCCTGTTTTGAATAGAACAATTCTGTTTCTTCTTAAAATCTACGATCCAGGGGTTTTCAATGAAAAACGCAACTGTTTTCGCTCTATGCCTTATTTTTGCCTTTATTGCTTTTCCCGGGGAGGGGTACTCTCATTCCGATCCCGGTCATAACAAAAATACGTCCGCTGAATCCAGCGGCAAAAAAGAAAGGAGAAAGCCAATGGTTCTTATTTCAACTTCGCTGGGTGACATAAAACTTGAACTTTATGAAGAGCAGGCGCCGATCACGGTAGCGAATTTTCTTTCCTACGTGGAAGAGGGTTTTTTCGATGGCACCATATTTCACAGGGTTATAAATAATTTCATGATACAGGGCGGCGGTATCACCGCGGACATGAAACAGAAGCCGACCAAAGCCCCGATAAAAAACGAGGCCGACAACGGCCTTAAGAATGACCGCGGCACCATAGCGATGGCCAGGACCGCCGATGTGGACTCCGCGACATCGCAGTTTTTTATAAATCACAAGGATAATTCTTTTCTTGACCACGGCGCGCGTGATTTCGGTTACGCGGTGTTCGGAAAAGTGGTTGAGGGAATTGAGGTTGTTGATAAAATCGCCACCGTTCAGACCAGACCGGGTGATGTTCCCGTCGAGACGGTGTCTATTTTGTCCATGAAGGTCGTCAATTAGCGGGCGATCTCTTTTTTCGTGTCGGAAGAAACCACTTACAAAAGCGCCGGTGTTGACGTTGAGGAGGGCGAGAGGTTCGTTCGGCTTATAAAACCTCTTGTCGAGTCAACTTACGGCGGGATGAAGGTGAGCCCGCTCGGGGGGTTTGCGGGCGCGTTTCCGCTTGATGCGGGCGCTTTCCGGGAGCCCCTGCTGGTATCCGCCACAGACGGCGTTGGCACTAAGCTCAAAACGGCCTTTTCCGCGCGCAAGTTCGATACGATAGGCATAGACCTCGTCGCCATGAGCGCTAACGACGTGATTACGTGCGGCGCGAAACCACTGTTTTTTCTCGACTACCTGGCTACCTCCAAGCTTGACTCCGAGCAGGCGGCTGAGGTTGTGAGGGGTATCTGCGAGGGATGTGTTCAGGCGGGATGCGTGCTTATGGGGGGAGAGACGGCCGAGATGCCTGGATTTTACGCCCGAGGGGAGTTTGATCTGGCGGGTTTCTGCGTGGGAGTGGTGGAGAAAGATCTCTACATTGACGGCGGCCGGGTGGGACCGGGCGACGCGGTCATCGGGCTTGCTTCAAGCGGTCTTCACTCAAACGGCTATTCGCTCGCTAGAAAGGTGCTTTTTGACATCGGAGACTACTCGATTGATTCGAAACCCCCAAGCCTCTCAGAAACCATAAAACCCTCAAAAACACTCGGGGAGGAACTTCTCTCACCCACGGCCATATTCTCTTAGGCTGTGCTTGGGCTCTGCGGAGATTTCGACATAAAAGCCCTTGCCCATATAACGGGAGGCGGGATTCCGGGGAACCTCTCAAGGGTCATCCCCGACGGACTTTTCGCGGAAATCCGAGGTCAAAGCTGGCCGGGTTCTCCGGTTTTTGACCTGATAATGAAAACCGGGAACGTAAGCTGCGAGGAGATGTACTCGACATTTAACTGCGGGATAGGGATGATGGCGGTACTGCCCCGAGAGCAGGCCGAAGAAGCGATCTCTCTTGCCCGGGACCTCTCGGAGACGGCTTATCTTGTCGGCGAGATAAAAGAGCTTGATGCCCCGGGGGACAAGGTCCGCATTCTCTGAAGGTGCGGACTCAGTTGTAGTATCTTCTTACCCACCTCGGAAGCTTGTAATCGAAAGTGGCGGGTATTTTGAGCTTTTCTTCCTCCCAGCTCTCGGGAAAGGGGTTGTAGGGGGAAGCCACCCTTATTGTCCGCAGCACTTCCCTGTCGAGCTCCTCGAAACCCGAAGACTCGATTATCCTTACGTTTTCAAGGTATCCGTCCTTTCTGAGCGTGAAGACGATCCGGAGGTTTCCCTGTTCCCTTCTTATCTGCGACTCCTTGGGATACTTCCAGACCTGGTAGATCCTTTCTTTGAGCTTCGTGAAATAGGAGATGTATTTGTATTCCGTTGTGTTGAGATCAACGGTGATTTCCTTTTCGACGTCTTTGGTTCCGAGAAGCTGCTCCTCGGTATTGTAGTCAAATGGAACGTCCGTTATTCTCGGATTTACCATCTGCGAAGCGGAGGAACTTGGGCTGTTTGCGGGCAGCTTGTCGGGAGATGCTTTTCTTTTTTGCGGCTTGTTTCTCTCTCCCTCGGGTATCATGGCGACCCGGTCTTTTTCAGGAGAGAATCTCTCCGCGCTCTTTTCCTGTTCTCCGGGCTGAACGGCTCCCGCGGGTTTTCTCTGCGTCGCGCTTTTCTTTGTCGGCCGGGGAACGGACCTTGAGAGCTTGGTAGTGTCGTCTATCGTAGTCTCTTTTTTCGCCTTGTGAGACTTGTCGGCGAGCCTTGCCGGTTTGTCGGGGGGTTCTGTTTCCTCGGTAACAGGTAATTCGATAAGTTCTATGTATGCCCTCTCAACCTCTGACTTAAGACTCTCGGGGTCGGGCAGGATCTTCGCGAAGAGGATCTGAATCAGCAGGAGATTCAGCACGGTTGAGATCAGAAGAAAAACCGGAAAAGGGACTTTTTTGTTCCTGTTCATAGGAGTTTGCCGGTATTAGCCGCGGTCGGCGGATTCTGTTTATAACTTCAGTATATTCTGTATGAGAACCCTGGCAAAGTCAGCCGTTTTCAGGTCGCCTCCCAGGTCCCGGGTCGCGTCGCCGTTTGAAAGGGCTATATTATAAGCCGTTTTTATTTTGTCGGCTGCTTCTTCCATGTCCTTCCTTCCCTCTGAATCGGCCAGATATCTGAGCATCATCACCGCCGACATTATCAGGGCGAGCGGATTCGCTATCTCGAGTCCCGCTATGTCCGGCGCCGACCCGTGCACCGCCTCAAAGACTGAGTATTCATCGCCTATGTTGGCCCCAGGAACAACGCCCAGTCCTCCGACAAGGCCGGCGCAGAGATCGCTCATCACGTCGCCGTAGAGATTTTCAAGCAGCAGGGTGTCAAACCGGCCTGGATCCTGGACCAGTCTCATGCATCCCGCGTCTATTATGTATTCTTCGTACTCGATGTCCGGGTACTGCTCGCTTGCCTCCCTTGCTTTTCTGATGAAAAGACCGTCTGTAATCTTCATTATGTTGGCCTTGTGGAACACGGTGACCTTTTTCCTGTCTCTTTTTCTCGCATACTCAAAACCCCATCTGGCGATCCTCTCGCATGCTCTCTCGGTTGCGACCTTCATGCTCATGACGACCCCGGGAGAAACCGTGTTCTCAACACCGCTGTATAGGCCTTCGGTATTCTCGCGCACGATTACTATGTTAACGTCGGAAAATCTGGTTCTCACGCCCTCAATGTTTCTTACCGGTCTTACGGCCGCGTAAAGATCAAGTTTTTTTCTCAGTTCGACGTTTACCGATGAAAACCCTTCTCCTATGGGGGTTGTGCACGGGCCCTTGAGCGCGACTTTATGCTCTCTTATGGCGTCAAGGGTAACTTCCGGCAGAACTTCCCGGTATTTTTCGACAGCCGATACACCGGCCCCTCTTATGACCCATTCGATCTTGGCTCCGGAAGCGGCAATGACGTTCTTTGTCGCTTCGGCTATTTCCGGACCGATACCGTCTCCAGGAATTAAAACGACTTTTCTAGCGCTCATAATATGTTTTTATGCCGCAAGTTACGTGCCAACAAATCACCTTCTGTGTCCTCACGTCCGCAAAGTTCTTGTCAGGCACTTTACCCCAGTTTTTTTAGAAGCAACACCCCAACCAAAAGCAGTATGAAAAATATAACCGTAAATGTGTTGAAGTATTTGTCGATAAGCGATTTTACCCTCGCTCCGAAAACCGAAAGAAGGAAGGCTATTATCGCGAATCTGGCCGTTCTTCCCACGGCGCAGGCGGCGATGAAGGCGAGGAAGTCGATCTTGAAGACTCCCGCCGTTACGGTAAACGCCTTAAAAGGTATGGGAGTGAAGGCCGCGGCCAAAACGGCTCCAAACGCACTCTCCGAATATTTGTCGCCTACAATCGTGAACGTCTCCGGGGTTACTATATGAGAGAGAAAGAAGCCGCCGACTAGTTCCCAGACCCAGTATCCTATGAGATATCCCGCCGCCGCTCCCAGCACGGAAAAAACGGAACAGTAAAAGGCGAAACGGTATGATTTCCGGGGGTTTCCGAGACAAAGCGCCATCAGAAGCGGATCGGGGGGTATGGGGAAAAAAGACGCTTCCGTGAAGGAGACCAGGGAAAGCGCCCAGGGACCATGCTTTCTGTCCGCCCAGCCCAGAATCCAGTCGTAGAGGCTTTTAAGCATGATTCTCTAGCTGTTCTCTTAGCTCTTCAAGGTATCCGTAATCGGTCATATCAAGCTTTATGGGGGTTATGGAAACGTAGCCTTCAAGGACGGACACTATGTCAGAGTTTTCAATTCTAAGGGAATCAAGCTCGTTTCCGCCTATCCAGTAATACTTTTTTCCCCTGGGATCGGTTTTTTCCACTATCGGAGCCTGATAAACCCTTTTACCCTGGCGCGTAACACGGATTCCCTTTATCTCCTCGAGCGGGAGGTTAGGCACGTTCACGTTCAGCAGGGTGTTTTCGGGGAGACCGGCTTTAAGAACAAATTCCGCGGTCACTCTCGAGTAATGGGCAGCGGTTGAGAACAGAAAGTTCTTTTTTGCCGCAAGCGATACCGCTATTGCGGGGATTTTCATGAGGGTCGCCTCTATCGCGGCGCTTACGGTTCCTGAATACGTTATGTCATCTCCCATGTTGGCGGCCATGTTTATTCCAGAGACCAAGAGATCGGGTTTTTTCTCGCCCAGGATTCCGTTCACGGCGAGATTTACGCAATCCGTGGGAGTTCCGTCAACGGAGAACACCCTCTCTGAGATTTCTTCGATTCTGAGAGGTCTCATGAGGTTGAGCGAGTGGCTCGAAGCGCTCTGGTCGCGGTCGGGAGCCACCGTGTAGACCTCTCCGAGGTGAGACAGAGCGTTTCCAAGGGCTTTTAGGCCTTCTGAGTTCACCCCGTCGTCGTTTGAAAGCAGTATTTTAGTCTTCATGTCTGGGAATGGTCGGGGTGACCGGATTTGAACCGGTGACCCCCGGCTCCCGAAGCCGGTGCGCTACCAAGCTGCGCTACACCCCGAATAAAAAGTTCCGGCTAGATTTTAACCCATCAGGGATTTCTCGCAACAGCCCGTTTTGGCACGGGGTGAAAGCCGCGAAAACAACAGAGTTTGCCTTGGAATCGAACTTATGGACTTGATTTGGTCGGGGTGACCGGATTTGAACCGGTGACCCCCGGTCCCCCAGACCGGTGCGCTACCAACTGCGCCACACCCCGTATGAATAGAAGCCGGATCAGAAGCGAACGGGACACGGCATGGCCCGTTTAGAGATCCTTTCTCAGGGATTTTAACTCATTTAGAATTTCGCGCAACAGCGCTTTGTCTGAATAGAGAGGGGATATATTACCGCTTCCGCTTTTCTCATCCCTGAGTCTTTTTTGCACTCCGGCTATGGTGAACTTCTGATCGTGAAGCAGGTGCTTTATCTTGTGGAAGAGGTAGATCGTGTCCTTGTCGTAGAGCCTCTGGGACTTCCTCCTGATGGGTCTTACCTCTTTGAACTCGGTTTCCCAGTACCTCAGGACATAGGGCTTTACTCCTATGATCTCGCTTACTTCCCCTATCTTGAAATAAAGCTTGTCCGGCAAAGACAGATCTGAAAGTATTCCAGACATACTTATATTACATTTCAACAGCAGGAAAAAGTCAAGATATAATTATGTCAATCAGTTATAAGACACCTTTAAAGGATTTTCTATGTATGGGGCAGGGTCCCAGGTTTCGCAGGGCACCGAGATGTTCTTTCGTTGGGTACCCTTTGTGACGGGAAAAGCCGTATCCGGGATACTCTCTTTCAATCTCGGTCATGATGCGATCTCTTGTGACTTTCGCGACAATTGAAGCGGCGGCTATGGAGGCGCACTTCGAGTCGCCCTTTACTATCGTCTTCTGCTCAATCGGGAGGGAGGTCTTGGAGTTGCCGTCTATGAGGATGCAGTCCGGTTTTTTCCGCAGGTCCAGAACGGCTTCTTCCATCGCGAGAAGCGCTGCCTGCAGAATGTTTATGCGGTCGATCTCCTCAGGCGCGGTCATGCCGACCGAGTAGGCGAGGGCTCTTTCCCGGATCTGTTCGAAAAGCTCGTTTCGCTTTCTCTCGGAAAGCGCCTTGGAGTCCCTGAGTCCGTGAATCGGCCGGCTCTCATCGAGTATGACGGCACCTGCCACTACCGGTCCCGCGAGGCATCCTCTTCCGGCTTCGTCAACGCCGGCTACGATCCTCCCGGATCTCAGGGTTCCATTCTCGATATCTAGGATACAGTCCGATTCAGACAATTTCCGTGTTACGTGAGCCCGTAGTTCTCAAGCTCTCTTTTCAGTCTTTCGAGATTTTCTCCCGAAAGCTCATAAAGCGGGGCCCTTATCTCCGAGCCGATTTTTCCCATGACAGCCAAGGCGGCCTTTACGGGTATCGGGTTTGATTCCACAAACAAAACGCTGTTTAACGGAAGAAGCCGGTAATGAAGCTCTTTAGCCTTCTCAAATTCCCCCCCGGCAAAAGAGTTGTACATCTCCGCTACGTCCGTGGGAGCTATGTTCGCCGTCACGCTTATAAACCCCTTGCCCCCGACTGCCAGAAGGGGGTAGTTAACCGCGTCGTCTCCCGAGAGAAGGATCAGGTCCTCTCCGCAGAGGGAAATGATCCTGCTTGCCTGCTCAAGCGATCCCGAGGCTTCCTTGATGCCGATTATGCTCTCGCAGTCGCAAAAGAGCCTCTCCACGGTCTCCGGTTCTATGTTCACTACCGTACGGCCGGGCACGTTGTAGAGTATCAGGGGAACAGAAGTCTCGTCGGCAATGGTGCGGAAATGTCGATAGACGCCTTCTTGGGTGGGCTTGTTGTAGTAAGGGGTCACCACCAGGGCTGCGTCCGTGCCGGCCCGCTCTGCGAATCTCGTGAGTCGCAGGGCTTCCTCGGTGCTGTTTGAACCTGTGCCCGCGACCACGGGAACCCTTTGCTTTACCGTATCCACGGTGAAATTTATTACTTCTTCGTGCTCCGCGTGGGACAGGGTGGGGGATTCCCCGGTGGTTCCGACCGGAACTATGCCGTGGGTTCCGCTCTCTATGTGGAACTCTATTAGCTCCTCGAGCCGCCCGTAGTCAACTGCGCCGTCCGCAAAGGGCGTTACTATCGCTACTATCGAACCGTGTATCAATTTATTATCCGCTCCCGAAGGCTATACCCTAACTTTTTTGCCGCAGGAAGAACAGAAGACGCTTGCCGCGGGAATTTTTACCCCGCAGTGCATGCAGAAAAGAGTCTCTCCACCTCCCGCGGAAAGTTCAAGGGCCTGCGCCATTGTCTCTTCGAATTTTCCGGAAAGCTCCTCAAATTCCTTTCTGTACTGCTGATGAAACATTATTGAGTCTTCCGCGTCAACTGTTTTTATTTCAAGCTTGAGTCCCTTGCTTCTGGTGGAACCGAACTTGTGATGCGTTATGGTGTTAAGCTCTATGTCCCTGAGAACGTTCACTTTGGAACTGTCTTTAAGTATCAGGATCCTTTTTTTCGTAAGCATCAGAATGCTTCTGAAGAAAGTGTTTCTGTCTATCCAGGCCCTCGGCTTGTACGTGGAACTGAGGGTCGGAACCGTGAGCAGCACGGAATCGTCTTCCCCGAGCAGTTCCTTCAGTTCATCGGAGTCGATCCTCGACGGCGCGAGGAAAAAATCCGAAAGCTTTTTCAAAATACCTGTCTCAGACATGGTTTTGAACCAGAAGCTCCGCTATCTGCACGGCATTAAGCGCGGCCCCCTTTCTTAACTGGTCTCCACTTACCCAGAGAGAAAGACCGTTTTTGACCGTATAATCCTCCCTGATCCTTCCCACGAAGCAGTCGTCTTTTCCCGAACTCTCAACCGGCATCGGGTAGTCGAGACTTTCCGGGTCGTCAACGAGCGAGACCCCGGGGAAATTCCTTATGGCTTCCCTTGCTTCCTCCACTGTCACTTTTCTCTCCGTTTCAATGTTAAGCGAGACCGAGTGGGACCGGAAAACCGGAACCCTAACGGTTGTCGCCGTGAGGAGCATGGAGTCATCCCCCAGTATCTTGCGCGTTTCGTTATGGAGCTTCATCTCTTCCTTCGTGTAACCGCTTTCCGTAAAAGAATCTATGTGCGGAATCACGTTAAAGGCTATCTGGTGGGGAAACGTGTTTGTTTCCTTCGGGGGCTCTTCGCTCTCTGACCAGCTTCGCACTTGGCTTTCAAGTTCCGCTATTCCGCCGGCTCCCGCTCCCGAGACCGCCTGAAAGCTCGTCGCTACCACCCTTTTTATTCTTGATATGTCATGAATTGGCTTAAGGGCCATAACGGCTACGGCGGTCGTGCAGTTGGGATTTGCCACTATTCCTTTTTTCGAGTGAAGCGCGGCTGCCGGGGCGTTTATTTCAGGTACTACGAGTGGAACCTCAGGGTCCATCCGAAACGCTGAACTGTTATCGATAACCACCGCTCCGCTTGCGACGGCGCGATCCGCGTACTTTCTGCTTCTCTCTGAGCCCGCGGAGAAAAGCGCTATGTCTATGTCGCGAAAGGAGTTCTCGCCCAGCACCGAAACGGCTATGTCCCTTCCGCAGAAGCTGTATTTTCTCCCGCGGGAGCGCTCTGAGGCGAGAAGGCGAAGCTCTCCCACGGGGAAATTTCTTTCCTCGAGTATCTGCATCATCTCCTGTCCCACGGCCCCCGTGGCTCCCGCTATCGCCACGCTATATTTTTCTTTTCTTTCCATTTTCCGATCAGTCCGCCGGATCGCGGTACTTTGATTCGATTCCGGCTACTTTTTCTATGTTTTCCTTCTCCGAAGGATCAGGTTCGCTCCGGAACCACGCGTCGAGGATCTCTTTCGCTACGTCAGGGGATACAAGACGCAGGCTCATGGCAAGTATGTTCGCATCGTTCCACATGCGCGCGCCCGCTGCTGTCTTTGAATCCGTACACAAAGCCGCCCTTATTCCGGGGACCTTGTTCGCAGCGATGCTTACCCCCGTTCCCGTCGAGCAGAACAGTATTCCCTGGTCGCACTCTTTTTCAGAAACCCTCTCGGCCACCTGTTCAGCGACTTCCGCCCATTCCTCGTTTTTGTCCGCAAGCGGTCCGAAAAGCTCAACTTCCATGTCCCTTTTGCGAAGCTCCTCTATTACCTCGTCGGTGAGGGCGTTTTTTTCGTCACTTCCAACAGCGATCTTCATCTTCGGGTCTCCTTCCTCGGACCGGAAAACGTGCCGATCCATTTTTATATAGTCTATACCATAATATGGCGGCAACATCACGGGGTCAAACAATCTGCTAACTGGTGTGAATTACCCTGCTGAGAATTTTTGCTCAGTAGAGTAACCTGAAGGCATCTGGGAGTCGGATGACAGGCGGGTTTTCACTAATATCTCGGCGTTTTACACACGTGGTTTCCGTCTGCACGCGGTTTGACAAATCTAATGTAACGCTTAGTTTTTGATTAGTGCTAACTGGATAGTTCAACAGAGTAAGATCAGCAACTTGAACATGGAGGCAGAAAGTATGTTCCACAGGCGAAATTCACAAGGTTATATTGGCACCGACAATCCTTCATATCATGAACTTGGGAAGGGCTGTACTGCCTGCTCACAAAGGCGATGGCGGAAGTCATGCGGCCGGGGCGGTGTTTTTCTCGTTGCCCTTGCGTTTTCTGCAGTGCTGTCGTTGCTTGCCTGCTTCCAAGATAGTTCCGAGGAGAGAACACTAACGCTTGCCACTATTTCCGAACCGGCTACCCTGAACCTCGCCCTTGTGACGGACGCGGGGTCGGCAGATGTTCTTGGATATCTCTTTGAGGGCCTGACCGAGACCTCGTGGATGACCGATCAGGTTGAGCCGGCGCTGGCCGAGTCCTGGACGCGTTCGGATGACGGTCTGACATGGATTTTCTCCCTGCGCGAGGACGTGAAGTGGCATGACGGAGAACCTTTCACGGCGCACGACGTGGAGTTCACCTTCAACCGCATCATCTACAACGGGGATATCGAGGCAACCGCCAGGGCGGCGTTTAACTTCCGGTTTCTGGACGACCCTACCAGAAAGGCGGAGATGACCGTTACGGCGCTTGACGACTATACTGTCCGGTGCGTTTTACCGGTACCGTTTGCCCCCTTCCTCCGCTCCATGGGTACCGCTATCTATCCAAAACACATTCTGGAACCGTACGTGGACAACGGCACTTTCAACGAGGTATGGGATATTGACACGGACCCGACCGAGGTCATCGGCACCGGTCCATTTACCATCGAGCGCTACGACCCGGGCAACCGCGTGGTCCTGCGTCGCAATCCGAACTACTGGCTTAGGGATGATGAAGGCCGCAGCTTGCCGTACTTGGATAAAATCGTTCGACTTATCGTTCCCGACTCGGAGACCGTACTCGCCAAGTTCAGGTCCGGGGAGACAGACATTCATGGTGTGCTGGGCGAGGAGTTCGCGGAACTTGAACCGCTGCAGGCGGAGGGAAACTTCACTATCTACAGGAGAGGTCCCGGTTTCGGGTCAACATTTCTGACTTTCAACATGAACCCCGGAGCAAACCCGGACACGGGGGAGCCCTACGTCCCGCCGAACAAGCTGAAGTGGTTCCAGAACACGCAGTTCCGCCAGGCTGTCACGCACAGCGTTGACAAAGACGCGATCATCCGCGACGTACAGCACGGACTCGGTTCCCCGCAGTGGTCTTCCATCAGTCCGTCAGCGGGTGACTTCCACAATCCGGTCGTGCGACGGTACGAGTACGACATCGCCGAAGCCAACCGCATTCTCGATGACCTCGGCTGGATGGATACCGACGGGGACGGGATTCGCGAAGACGACGCGGGCAACCCGATCGAGTTCTCGCTGGTGACCAACACCCAGAACAGCGTGCGTGAAAGGGTTGGAATGATCATCCAACAGGGTCTCGAGGACATCGGCATCAAGGTGGATTTCAGACAGATAGAGTTCCGCCACGACCTTCTTCCCCGGTTGACAGCCTCCTATGACTGGGAAGCCGTTGTGATCGGCTTCACCGGCGAAGCGGACCCGCATAGCGGCATTGCTTTATGGCACAGTAGCGAGATTCTTCACCTTTGGTATCCGAGACAGGCGCAGCCGGCGACGCTCTGGGAAGCCGAAATTGACGACCTTTACATAAGGGCCAGCCAGGAACTGGATCGTGACAAGCGCGTAGCGCTCTACCACCGCGCCCAGGAAATCGCGGCCGAGAACGTGCCGCTTATCTACACCACACATTCCGAACGGCTGAGCGCCGTCCGAAACGTCTTCGGCGATATAACTCCCACGTTGTACGGTCTCTGGGATATTCGCTATCTGGATCGAACTGATCTATAGCGGGGATCCTGGGCCTTGGGGCAACAATGATTCCGGGCACCTGCAGTGTGAATGAAATCCGGTTTTTCTCCGAGAGATGACTATCTACAAGAGGGTTTTCTGTTCTTGACAGCAATTCCCTAGTATTTATAATCATACGCCTAGCTAAGGAGTCAGCTTTTCCGCTGCTTTTTCCTTAGGTTTTCATCTCTATTAAATCAGTCCAGCATGGAGGTAGTATCAGGTGAAGATAGTGGTTTTTATAACACAGACGCAGGACACCGAAGCAAGGATAAAAGTCGGTTCCTCGGGCGATTCCATAGACACAGAAGGCATGAAGTGGATCATGAATCCCTACGATGAGTTCGCCGTCGAGGAGGCCATAAAGACCAAGGAAGCATACGGGGGCGAAGTTATTCTCATTACTGCGGGTCCGCAACGCGCTTCACAGGCGTTGCTTCAGGGACTTGCAATGGGTGCCGATTCTGCGGTGCATATTTCGGATGAAGCTCTCGGGGAGACCGTGGATTCCCTTGTCCTCTCGAAGCTTATCGCGTCGGAACTTGGGAAGATTGAAGGGGTGGACCTGATTTTCACGGGAATGAAGATTATTGACGAAGAATCCGTACAGGTCGGCATACAGATAGCCGAGGAACTTGGAATTGCGCACCTTGCGCTTGTAAGCAAGGTGATCGACGTAAAGCCGGACGAAAAAAAGCTGGTCTGCCAGAAAGAGATCGACGGCGGAAGCGTTTCCGTCGAGGTTTCCCTTCCTGCCCTTATTACCTGTCCCGACGCTATGAACGAGCCCCGCTACGCGTCCGTTCCCAATATAATGAAAGCGAAGAGAAAACCTATGAAGGTAGTTTCGCTTGATGATGTGGATTTCGGTTCTCTTGGTATTGGCAGGGATGCCGTGGGCAAATCAGGGGCGAAGATAAAAACTGTAAGTCTTGAGGTTCCCGAGGTGGAGAGAAAACTGAGAATCATAAAGGGAAGCGATGAGACCACGGTCAAGGGAGACGAGATTGCCGAGTCCGCAAAAGAGCTTGTTAAGCTTTTAAGGGATGACGCGAAAGTCATATGATCCGGGATAATTGGGATCGCTTTATCAGAAAGTATCGCTAGGAGGCTTTAATTACAATGAGTAGTGAAATCTGGGTTGTTGCTGATATCAAGGCTGACGGACAGGTAAGAAAAGTGACGTTTGAGGTCCTTTCCGAGGCCAGAAGAAAACTTGGAGGTTCGGTCTGCGCCGTGCTGCTAGGAAGCGGCGTTTCGGACAAGGCTTCTGAGCTTGCAGGCTACGGAGCGGAGAAAGTCTACGTGGTCGACAATCCCAACCTCAAGGATTTTAATCCCGACGGTTACGTGAAGTCCCTTTGCGAACTTATAAAGAAACACTCTCCCGCGGTTGTTCTCTCAGGCAACACGGCTTTTGCGGAGGATTACATGCCCAGGGTTGCTTCGGGCGTTGGCTCCGGGCTTGCCATGGACTGCGTTGATATAGGAATGACCGACGACGGAAGGCTTAAGATAAAAAGATACTCCCACTCAAGCAGGGCCATATCCACCCAGGAGTTCAGCGGTGACGGAAGCGCGATGATAGCCACCGTAAGGCCCAATTCCTTCAAGGAGGAAGAGGCTGCGGGCGCCGGGCAGGTCGTGAACGAGGATGTCGGGGTTACGGACGCTGACATAAAGATCAAAGTGCTTGAGATGAAAACCAAGGAGTCTGACCGGCCCGAGCTTACCGAGGCCGAGAGGGTGGTTTCCGGCGGCAGGGGTCTTGGGAGCGAGGAGAATTTCAATCACATATACGATCTCGCGGATCTGCTGGGCGCTGCCGCGGGAGCGACGAGAGCTGCGGTCGACGCTGGGTACTGTCCTTACGACATGCAGGTGGGTCAGACCGGAAAAGCGGTTTCTCCCATTCTATACGTAGCGGTCGCCATATCCGGGTCGGTACAGCATTTCTCCGGCATGGGCTCGTCAAAAGTAATAGTTTCCATAAACAAGGATCCCGAAGCTCCGATTTTCGCGAAGTCTGATTATGGAATCTGCGGAGATCTTTTCCAGGTTCTTCCTCCGCTTACAGAGGAACTCAAAAAAGCCCTGTCCGAGTAAGGGACCGTCACACTATATCGACGACTTCGGCTTTTTCCATCGGCCTGCCGAGGAACCTTGACGCGATTGAGGTAAAGGCTTCCGAATCATCGGTAAGGTAAAACGACATCTCCCGCGCTTTTTCGTTTTCTCTGAGAAGCCCCTGGGCCCTGAGTATGTTCTCAGTCTGCTTTGCGGTTTCTTCAGCCGAGTCAACAAGCCTTATCCCATCGCCCATGACCCCGGCAATAGTGTTTTTAAGAAGAGGGTAGTGGGTACAGCCGAGTATCAGCACATCTATTTCTGATTCCCTAAGATCTCCCAGGTATTTCTCAGCTATTAAAGCGGCGGTCTCGTCATTTTCCCACCCTTCCTCGGCAAGCGGAACGAAAAGCGGGCAGGGTTTTGAGTATATCTCGACCGGAGAGGAGCAGATCTCCCTCAGTTTTTTCTCATAGGAGCCGCTTTTTATTGTCGCCTGGGTTCCTATCACCCCTATTTTCCCGTTTGTGGTGAGTTCCGAGGCTCTTTTTGCCCCGGGTTCAACGACTCCGACCACTGGAATCTCAAGATTCTCTTTAAGCATCTCTATTGCGTATGCGGATGCCGTGTTGCACGCCACGACCAGAAGCTTTATGTTTTTTGAAAGGAGGAAATTCGTGGTGCTTTCAACGTATTTTCTGACGGTTCTCTGGGATTTTGTTCCATAGGGAACCCTGGCGGTGTCGCCGAGATACACGATGTTCTCTTCGCAGAGGAGATTCATTATCTCCTTTGAGACCGTAAGTCCTCCTATCCCGGAATCAAAAATGCCTATAGCCTGATCTTTTCTTTCTTCCATCATCCTGCTGCGGTGTCCGCGTACTTGCTTCGAGGACCAGAAAAGAGATCCTGAATCCTCCGGGAAAGACAATCAACCCTTTTTCTTTGAATTTGAGCTTACTTTTTTGTATTCGTTGAGGTAATCATCGGCGAAGCGCCTGGTTCTCTCCACCCTCTCTTTCCTTCTTTCCTTTCTTTTCTCCGCTTCTTTCCAGAGACGGATTTCGTAGGGAGTTTCGGGGGTGAATTCCGGCACTGAAACGGGGGTTCCGCTTTCGTCGATTTTTACGTATGTGAGAAACGCCGTGCACGCGTGGGATGATTCTCCGGTTTCGGTATCATACGAATCGACCTTGATCGCGAGTTCAAGGGACTTGCTTCCCACGTAGGTGATGCCGGCCTTGAATTCAATCAGGCTTCCGACGTTAAGGGGGGAGTAGAAGAAAAGATCGTCAAGAGACCCGGTAACGAGAACTCCCTTGGTGAACCTCTTCGCCAGTATGGCGGCGCTTTCGTCAATGTACTTCATGAGTTTTCCGACGGACATGAATTTTCCGTAAAAGGCGTCTTCCGGGAGCACCATCTTGGTGGTGTTGAAAATAAGCCTCGTGTTCTCCGTCTCATCCGCTATATTGGAAACGTTGCTTTTCCTTTTCTTTATCTCGGGAAGCCTCCGGACTTTTCTTTCTTTCGCCCGGGCTATGAGCTCCCGTTCGACCGTGCTGGACGCGCTGAGCTTCGTTTCTATCTTTCTCGGTCTTACATCTTCGCCTACGGCGATAAAGGACATGTAGGAGAGTGTTATAAGCTCCTTCTTTTCGGTTTCGCCGTCCTCTGAATGTACCCGCACCGCGATTTCAATGGACGAGTTTCCAACATGCTCAACCCAGCTTTCAAGGACCACTATTTCCCCGATCTTTACGGGGTTGAGGAAATCTATGCTGTCCGCTGCTCCTAGGGCCGCGGGCCCGTTTGCGAACTTAAAGGACGTTATGCTGCCCGTGAGCATGATCCAGTCCATGAGTATTCCGCCGTGCAGGGTGCCATGGTTGTTCGAGTGTTCGGGAAGAACGTACTGAACCATCTTGTTTGCGCTTTCGCGTATTGAGATCATGGGTTTCTTAGCCGCGCGTCGCCGCGGCGTGCGCCCCGGGAGAAACTCAGTCCGACTGGGCGCGAAGAACTATCTCTTCCCCTTTAACGGAGAAAGTCGCCTTGCCGCCGCCTGAGAGTTCTCCGAAGAGAATTTCCTTTGAAAGCCTCTCCGCTATCTCGGAGTTTATTACTCTTTGCACGGGTCTTGCGCCCAGCTGGGGATCGTAGCCTTTGCGGGCGAGAAAAAGTCTCGCCTTGGGCGTAAGACTGATCGTTACTTTTTTCGGGACGAGCCTCTGCTGAAGCTCTCCGATCAGTTTGTCCACTATTCTCTCTACTACCTCTATATCAAGAGGGTTAAACCTGATGATTTCATTCAGCCTGTTTCGGAATTCAGGGGAGAAATACCTGTCTATGGCTTCCGGACTCCTGTCCTCGAACTCTTTTTTCGCGAACCCGACATTTCTGTTCATGCTTTCCCTCGAACCGGTGTTCGTCGTCAGAATCAGGACTACCTGGCGAAAATCCACCTTCCTTCCGTTTGAATCCGTGAGCGTCGCGTGATCCATTACCTGGAGCAGGATGTTGTATATGTCTTCGTGCGCCTTCTCGATTTCATCGAGCAGAAGGACGCAGTGGGGAGATTTGTATATGGCTTCGGTAAGCTGTCCCCCCTGGTCGTAGCCGACGTATCCCGGCGGCGAGCCTATGAGACGGGAGACAGTGTGTTTTTCCATGTATTCGCTCATATCGAAACGTACAAACTCAACTCCCATAAGCTCGGCGAGTTTTTTCGCAAGCTCGGTCTTTCCTACCCCCGTCGGTCCCGAGAACATGAACGAACCCACTGGTTTTTCAGGCTCGCTTATGCCGGCGCGCGACATCTGTATGGCGTTTACGAGCTTGTCTACGGCCTCGTCCTGGGCGTAGATGAATTTCTTAAGATTGTCCGCGAGATCGTGAAGCAGGTTGCGGTCTTCGACTTTTACCGACTTGGTGGGTATTTTCGCGATCCTAGCAACAAGCTTTTCCATGTCGGACACTTTTACCTGTCTCGTTACCTCGGGGTCGGGATTGCGAAGTTTCACCGAGGCCCCTGCCTCATCCATGATGTCAATCGCCTTGTCCGGGAGCTTTCTGTCCGTTATGTGCCTGTCGGAGAGTTCTATGCACGCTTTTATCGCTCCCCGGGAGTATTTAACGTTGTGGTAGTTCTCGTAGTGGCGCTTCAGTCCGAACAGGATTTTTCCGCAGTCCTCAACCGACGGCTCATCCACGCTTATTCTCTGAAACCTTCGGGAAAGCGCGTGGTCTTTCTCGAAGATGATCCTGTACTCCTTAAGCGTCGTGGTTCCTATGCATTTTATGTCTCCCCCGGCAAGGGCGGGCTTCAGCATGTTAGACGCGTCAAGGCTTCCTCCGGAAACCGCTCCGGCGCCTATGACCGTGTGGATCTCGTCTATGAAAAGCACGTTGTCCGGGTCCTTCTTGGTTTCGTCTATTACGGCGTTGAGCCTCTCCTCGAAGTCCCCCCTGTATTTGGTTCCGGCCGTTAGGGTTCCTATGTTCAGGAGATGTATCTTGAGGTTTTTCATCACTTCGGGAACTTCTCCCGAGACGATCCTGTGAGCAACTCCCTCCACGATCGCCGTTTTTCCCACTCCTGCGTCTCCGACGAGCACGGGGTTGTTCTTCTTTCTCTTGCCGAGGATATGAACTATCCTCTGGACCTCTTTTTCTCTTCCTATCAGCGGGTCGATGCTCCCGTTGCGGGCTTTTTCGATCAGGTCGGTGCAGTAAAGCTCAAGGGGGTTCTTGCTCTCGGCCTTTTTCGTTTCCTTTGGCTGCTCCTTGCCGTTCGGGGCTTTCTCCTGCTGTTCATCGGGCCCCTCGCTTTTTCCGTGGGATATCTGCTTTATAACGGCGAAACGAGTGAGTCCATGGCGGTTAAGGAAATACACAGCGTGCGATTCGGGAACCCTGAACATGGCGACCAGTATGTTGGCCCCGGTTATTTCTTTTCTCTCCGCGCTTTCGGCGTGCATGGATGCTACCCTGAAGATGTACTTGCTTCCCTCGGAGTAGGTTGGTTCCGGGAGGTGGGGAGAATCGATGGGGGATATGTCTTTACTGAGATGCTTCTCTATGTCGTTTGCGAGAAGTTCGGTGTCGACGTCGCACTCTATCAGCACCTCGGCAGCGATCTTGTCTCTTGTGAGTTCAAGGAGTATGTGCTCCGGGGTAATGAATTCGTGCTTGCGGTTCTTTGCCTGCTGGTAAGCGCGGTAAAGTGTTTTTTCGAGTTCTTCAGATGCAACCATATCAACTGTCCGCCTTTTGAACTTCAAGTATGCATTTTAGCGGATGTTCATATTTTTCCGCCAGGTTTTTTACCTGTTTTACCTTCGTAGTAGCTATATCGTAGGTATAGCAGTCTACAATGCTTTTTCCCTTGGTGTGAGCCTCGATCATTATTCTTCTGCTGTCGCCCTCATTCTTGAAAAACACCTTCATCAAAACCCATACTACGAAATCCCTTGGAGTGTAGTCATCATTTAGCAGGACTATGAGATACATATCCGGCCTTTTTACGCGGATATCCTCCCTTACGACCTGCTTGGGATCCTGTGTATGGGTCGGGTTCTCGTGCTCAGACATGGCGAATATATTATACGATTTTTTGTTGGGATTTGCCACCGCGGGCCCGCTTAAGCGGGGAGTGGCGGTTGTACTCAGAGATAAGCGAGCGCATATAGGGTCTTTCTCCCCGAAGGAAGTTGTCTATGGACCTCTGCGCCCCGGGGTTAAAAAACAGGTGGGAACTGTAAACGGGTACCGCCTCAAAACCGCGGAGGAACTTGTGTTCCCCCTGCGCCCCTGCCTCGAAAACGTTTATTCCGTTATCTATAGCAAACTCTATCGGCTTGTAGTAACAGCACTCAAAGTGAAGATACGGCACCTCGACGCTGCATCCCCAGTACCTTCCGTAAAGCTTGTCGCCTTTTCTGAAATTGATTGTGCCGCCCACAGGACGTCCGCCCGCACGGGCGATCACCAGAACGGTCTTCTCCCTGTACGTCTCAAATACCAGGTCGAAAAACTCCCTGTTAAGGTAGGCACTTCCCCATTTTCTTGAGCTGGTGTCAACATAGAATTCCCATATGGAGTCGATGTGCTCGCTACGTATCTGTTCTCTCTCGAAGACTTCTGTCTCTACGCCCAGTTCCCCGAGGCGGCGTTTTTCCTTCTTTATCTGTTTCCTCCTGCCCGAGCGCAGGTCGCCGAGAAAGTCGTCAAAACAGAGGTAGCCCGAGTTATGCCAGTGGTACTGGTGGGTGAGCCTTGAGAGGAATCCACAATCGGAAAGCAGCTCCTGCTCCTCGGCGGTTACGAACAGAAAATGTACTGAAGAGAGGCTCTTAAGGGAGCATATCTCAACCAGTTTCTCTGCAAGTGCCCGCCCGCACGTTTTGTAATCGTAGTCTGCGCGGACGACTATTCTCGGGCCGGTTGCCGGGGTGAACGGTATGCCTACGACTGCCTTTGGGTAGTAGTTAAGCCCCGCGTCCTGGTAAGCCCGGGCCCACTCCCAGTCGAATATGTATTCGCCGTAGGAATCGGTTTTCAGATAGAAGGTGACCGCCCCGACGAGATCTTCCCCCTCGCGCAGCAGGAGATGGCGGGGCTCCCATCCGGTGCCGGGACCTACGCATCCGGATTTCTCAAGGGCGAAAAGAAAATCAAACTCGAAAAAAGGGTTATTATTTGGCTGGATGGAGTCGTATTCCTTTTTTTCGACCTCGGTTATCGAACG
>JAJEGO010000047.1 GCA_022819805.1 Candidatus Dadabacteria bacterium | reverse complement strand
GCTGGGATGGGATCTCGATATTCCCCTTTTCCGAAAGCCCGCTCCAAAGCGTGTATGCAAGCAGGGCTATGATGAGGACAATAAGGATTTTCGAGGCCGCGTTTGATATTTTCATGCAAAGCTCCCGTTCTTTCTAGCCTTAAGTTTTCTTTTGGTTATTATTCCTGCGACTGCCCCGTTTATTATAATAGGTTTTCATGAAAAAACTTATCATCGTATCCAATAGATTGCCGACGACCGTTCGGGAGGAGAACGGAAAGCTCTCTTTTGAGCCGAGCGTGGGAGGTGTGGCCACGGGGCTCAGTTCCCTTGATACCGATTACGAAAAATGCTGGATAGGGTGGCCGGGGATAGATTACGGTGGTCTCTCGCAGGGGCAAGTTGCGGAAATGGAACGGCAGCTCGCGGAGGAAAACTTTTATCCCGTGAACCTCAGCGCCGAAGAGGTAAAGGACTATTACCAGGGCTTCTGCAACGAGGTGATATGGCCTATATTCCATTATTTCGTCCAGTACGGAACCTACAAGAAAGAGTTCTGGGAATCGTACATAAGGGTTAACAGCAAGTTTGCCAGCGCCATACTGGACGTGGCCAGCGAAGGGGATTACATCTGGGTTCATGATTATCATCTTATGCTTGTTCCCGAGCTTGTAAAAAAACAGTTGCCCAGATCAAGCGTCGGTTTCTTTCTCCATATACCTTTTCCGTCTTCAGAGATTTTCAGACTTATTCCATGGTGCCGGGAAATAATACAGGGGCTCACCGGCGCCGACCTTATAGGTTTTCACACTTTTGACTACGTGAGGCATTTCGCCGAGAGCGTAAGAAGGATACTTGGGCACGAGCATTCCCTGGGGCGTTTTATAATCGGAGAAAGAGAGATAAGAACCGATACTTTTCCCATGGGAATCGATTACAAAAAATTCTCCTCCGCGCCAAAGAAACGAAGCATTCAGAGGAGAAAAGACGAATTCATAGATCTTCTGGGAACCGACCGGAAGATCATCCTCTCCATAGACCGTCTTGATTACTCGAAGGGAATCCCAGAGAGACTCAGGGCATTTGATCTTTTCCTTGAGAAAAACCCGAAGATGAGGGACAAGGTGGTTCTTTTGCTTGTCGCGGTGCCTTCGAGAACGGAAGTGGTTCACTACAAGATACTGAAAAACGAAGTCGACAATATGGTCGGCGCGATAAACGGCCGTTACGGAACGATCGGCTGGAACCCGATTCACTACATGTACAGATCTTTCGGTTTCGAGGACCTGATTTCTCTTTACCTGGCCGCGGACATCCTTTTCATTACTCCCCTTCGCGACGGCATGAACCTGATTGCCAAGGAGTATGTGGCCGCGAGACAGAACAAGGCGGGTGTGCTCATACTAGGCGAGATGGCGGGAACCGCGCAGGAACTGAGCGAAGCCATAATCATAAACCCCAATGATCTCGAATCTACTTCACGGGCCTTGGAAACCGCCCTTGCCATGACCAAAACGGAGCAGAAAAGACGGATGAAGACGATGCAGAGCCGTCTCGGCAGATACGATATCAGGGCATGGACGGCGGACTTCATGGAGAGGCTTGATGAAACAAAAGAAAGACAGCTTAAGATGTTTGCCCGGAGACTCAGTCCAGAGATGACAGGTGAGTTGATTGAAAAATACAGGGCAAGCAAAAACTGTCTTTTGCTGCTTGATTACGACGGTTCTCTTGTCTCCTTCAAGAATAATCCGCAGGATGCGAAACCTGACCCGGAAATCTACTCCGCGCTTAGGGAACTTTCCTCGAGAGAGAAAAACGAGCTTGTCATCATAAGTGGCAGAGACAGAAAGACTCTCACCAGCTGGCTTGGGGACGTGACAGACGGCCTTGCGGCCGAACACGGTCTTTGGATAAGACGCGGAAAGTGGAAGATGTCCGATATGGCTCCGGAGGGATGGAAGGAAGAAATAAGACCTATACTGGAAGTTTTCGTTGACAGAACACCCGGGTCGCTTATCGAGGAAAAGAATTTTTCCCTGGCGTGGCACTACAGAAAGGTTGATCCGGCACTCTCAATCGTTAGGGTGGGGGAGCTTAAGGATATGCTCTCGCACATAACGGCGAATCTTGAGATCGGCGTGCTTGAGGGGAACAAGGTTGTGGAAATCAAGGGCTCTTTCATAAACAAGGGCAAGGCGGCTGTCCAGTGGCTCAGGGCAAAAAAATGGGATCTTATCATATCAATAGGAGACGACTGGACGGATGAGGACATTTTTGAGGAACTCCCCGAAGATGCCTATTCCATAAAGGTTGGTTTCGGACCGTCAAAGGCCAAGTACAGGGTCCGTTCGACCAACGAGGCAAGGAACCTTCTTTTTTCGCTGGTGGATGTAACCCGCGAGATGGAAGACTCATCTTCCAAAGCCACGAAGAAGGGGAGGAAGAGGTAATGGAATTTGTGAAAATAGCCGGTACGGAAATCAATTCGTCGAGAATAGGTCTTGGAACCTGGGCGATGGGAGGATGGCTCTGGGGAGGAAGTGACAGGAAAGAATGCATAAGGACGATATACAAGGCGTTTGATAATGGGGTGAACCTCATTGATACGGCTCCGATTTACGGCTTTGGCGTCTCCGAAGAAATCGTTGGAGAAGCGGTTTCTCAGAGCGGGATGAGGGATGAACTGATAATCGCGACCAAAGTAGGGCTTGAGTGGGAGAGGGGAGGAATATTCAGAAACTCCCTTCCGGAGAGAATACGCAAAGAGGTTGACGATTCCCTCAGAAGACTTCGCACCGATCGTATAGATCTTTATCAGATCCACTGGCCCGACCCGCTTGTCCCTGTTGAGGAAACGGCGGGGGCCATGGCGGAACTTCTCAAAAGCGGAAAGATAAGGGCTGTCGGAGTGAGCAACTATTCGGTTGAGCAGATGGATGTTTTTCGTTCCGTGTGCCCGCTTAACTCGAGTCAGCCTCCTTACAATCTTTTCGAGAGAGGAATTGAGGATGACGTGCTTCCTTGGTGTGAAGAGCAGGGAGTTACGATGCTTCTCTACGGGGCTTTGTGCAGAGGGCTTTTGGGCGGGAAGCTAAGGAGTGACTCGGAGTTTCAGGGAGATGACCTGAGAAATTTTGATCCCAAGTTCAGGAGGCCTGTCTATGATAATTATCTTGGCGCAGTCGAAAAGCTTGGGGAACTTGCCTCCGAGCGTTTCGGAAGAAACGTGCTTGAACTCTCCGTCAGGTGGGTCCTAGACAAATGCGGAAACGATATAACGCTCTGGGGAGCGAGGCGCCCAGGGCAGCTCGATGATATCACGGGCACCGTTGGGTGGGCAATAGACGATGATTCAATGAGTGAAATAGACTCGATACTGAATACCTTCGTCCCGAATCCAATAGGTCCTGAATTCATGGCTCCCGGTCCGAGACCCTTTTAGGTTTAAGCGAAGCCCTTTATGTCCTCAAGGCGGATTTCCGAGATGCTTTTTCTGAAAATATCAGCCTGAGGATAATCTTCCGGGGCTATCCTCGGGTCGGGCACCGCGATGCAACGCATGCCTGCCTCTTTAGCCGACACTATACCGTTTATGGAATCTTCAATCGCGACGCATTCTTCTGGGGCAACCTCAAGGCGCCTAGCGGTTTCAAGATATATATCGGGGCGGGGTTTTCCTTCTTCCACGCAGTCTCCGGAGACTTTTATTCTGAAAGTGTCAGAAAGAGAGAATTTCTCGAGAACGAACTCTATTACTTTCATCGGAGAGCCCGAGGCTAGAGCCGTTTTTATGTGCTTTTCCCGGCTTAAGGTTTCAAGGAGTTCGGGAACCCCGTCAGCTAGGCTGAGTTCCTTTTCATAGAGTTCAAGAAGGATTCTGAGGCGGGTACGGAGAATTTCCTCCGGAGATTCGTCAAGGCCGAAAGTTTCTTTGAGAAGTTTTACAGAATCTCTCTGGCTAAGCCCCATGATCTTCTTTCTGTATTCTTTTCTGTAACTCTCATTACCCCCAAATCCCTTTTGCTTAAGCATAATAGACTCGCTTTTCTCCCACAGGGGTTCGCTGTCTATTATGACTCCATCCATGTCAAATATGACCGCTTTTATCAATGGACCAGATAGAGGCTTGAGTGTTGCCGTCCGCGGGACGGAAGGCAAATGACCGGAAGATTGAGAGAATCTTGCAAAACGCCGGTTTTTTCCTAGAGAAGATCTTTTATCTTGTCTTCAAGAGACTTCTTGTAATCATCAAGATCGATCTTGATTCTGGAAACGCCGGTTTCCATCGCGGCTTGAGCGACAGCGGCCGATTCCCATACCAGAACTCTGGGATCAAACGGCTTGGGGACTATATAGTCCGGACCGAACTCAAATTTCTGATTTCCGTAGGCCCTGGCCACTTTATCCGGCACGGGTTCCTTTGCGAGCTCCGCGAGGGAGTATGCCGCCGCAACTTTCATTTCGTCGTTTATTTTTGTCGCCCTTACGTCAAGCGCTCCCCTGAAGATAAAGGGGAATCCCAGGACGTTATTCACCTGGTTTGCGAAGTCAGAGCGGCCCGTGGCGGTTATTACGTCGTCTCTGGCTTCCTTCGCTTCTGCGGGGAGTATCTCGGGGTCGGGGTTCGCCATGGCGAATATTATAGGATTTTTCGCCATGTTCTTTACATCTTGCTGATTGATGGCTCCGCCGTTTGAGAGTCCGACGAAAACATCGGCTCCGACCAAGGCGTCTCCTATGGTTCTTTTGTCCGTTTCAACAAGGAATCTTTCTTTCTGGGGGTTAAGACCCGCGTTTCTTCCCTCGTAAATTACGCCCCTGCTGTCGCACATTATTATGTTTTCTCTTTTTGCCCCAAGAGATATGAAAAACTCGGCGCATGCGATCGCGGATGCCCCGGCGCCGTTAAACGCCATTTTGAGCTCGCTCATTTTCTTCCCGGCAATCTCGCAGGCGTTAAGGAGTCCGGCACCCGATATTATCGCGGTTCCGTGCTGGTCGTCGTGGAAAACGGGTATGTCCATCTCTTCTTTCAGCTTGTCTTCTATGTAGAAGCATTCAGGGGCTTTTATATCTTCGAGGTTTATCCCGCCGAAAGTGGGTTCGAGGTATTTTACGGTCTTTATGAACTCGTCTGGATCGTCGGTGGCTATTTCAATGTCGTAGGCGTCAACATCCGCGAACTTCTTGAAAAGCACCCCCTTTCCTTCCATTACGGGTTTTCCCGCGAGGGCGCCCAGGTTTCCGAGTCCCAGTATTGCGGTGCCGTTTGAAGCTACCGCGACCAGATTTCCCCTGTTGGTGTATTCATAAGAGAGATCTTCATCCTTGTCTATTTCCCTGCAGGGCTCAGCGACTCCTGGGGAGTACGCGAGGGAAAGTTCCCAGGCCGTGTCACAGGGCTTTGTCGGTACGACTTCAAGTTTTCCTTTTCTTCCGCTCCTATGATATTCAAGGGCGGCTTCCTTCATATTTTTATCGCCTTCGCACATTTTTGGACCGATCCTCCATCGGGTGTTTTAAAATGAAGAGTTAATTATATACAGAGATAAATTTTGTGCAATTGCGCCGGTAAATCAGCAGCAACCGCAGGTCGATTGCGGGCAGACCTCCGAATCCCCACTCTCGGAAGTTTCGAGATTCCCATTGCTAAGGCCGAAAGTCGAAAACTGCTTTCCGATGTTCTCCGAGTCGCAAGTCGCACATTTTATGGTTTCGTCTGGGTCAAGCACCAGAACTTCGAATTCCTCTCCGCAATCGGAACACTCATATTCGTATACGGGCATTTTTACCTCCAATTAACCGTAACAAGTATGGAATTATATACTTGATTGTACGGAGGGTAATCAAGTATATAATTGCTGTTTTTATGTGAAGTCCAGAAAATATCTTTTACTTGTCAAAGCCGTAATAGAGCATATCTTGATAGCAGGGGCGTCGCATCCCGCGGACCGTTTCTGCTGAGTGCGTAGCCCGAAACCTTCTTATATGGAACTGCCATGCCGGATATAAATGAAGTCGGAGCGACAGCGTTTGCCGTAGCCTGTTACAGGGAGATGGAAAAAAACCGTGAACACCGCGTGTTCAACGACCCGTACGCCCACTGGTTTGTTACGGACGATATAAGGGAAAAAATCGACAGGATAACAAAAATTCTTCCGGAATCGGTTGAAATTCTCCGTTACCGCTTCTGCATACTGGATGAAATCACAAGGCGGGAGATTCAATCTGGAACAAAACAGATTGTCATACTCGGCTGCGGGTTTGACATGCGTTCCCTGGTCTTTCAGACCGAGGGAGTACGTTTCTGCGACGTTGATCAACCGGCCGTTCTGGAGTTCAAGCACAAGGTTCTTGAAAGCCACGGCGTTACGCCATGCGCAGGCATCCCGTGCAACTATCTTGAAGCGAACCTGCCGGAAGAACTCACCAAGGCGGGCTTTGACATCAAATCTCCGATACTTTTTCTATGGGAAGGAAACAGCATGTATCTTCCCATTGAGCTGATCCACAGTTTCTTTGACAGTCTGTGCGCCAGAATTCCCTCGTTCAAAATCGCTTTTGACTACTATCCGTTGAGCGTCATTAACAGGACCTACGAGAACCCTGAGGTTGTCAGGGCAACTGATATGTTTCAGAGAACTTTCAACGTGACCTGGGTGACGGGGTTTGATGACCTAAGCGTTTTTGAAAAGCGCCATGGCATGAAGGTAGAGGAATCGAAGGAACTGCTTGAAGTCGGAAGACGGGTCGCTCCGGAAGCCGTAGATTCAGTCGCCGCTCTTGCCGGCGTGTACAGCTACGGAATTCTGAGCTATGGAGATGCATAATCCGAAATGCCAGCGACTCCGCAGAGTTGCTCCTTTAGAAATTATTGCGCTCTAAAACTTTTTCCAGAAATCTATTCCCATTGCGTCAAATATTTTCTGACCGTAGATATTCAGGTAGTGGATTTCGTTTGAAAACATCAAGATTCCTATTATTACAAGTCCCGAGCCTATCGCGTACTTGTAGTAAGGGTAATATCTCCTGACGCTTCCAAAAGATCTCATGGCGCTGTTAAACCCAAGACCGATCAGTATGAACGGTATGCCGATTCCGAGCGAGTAAACCGCGAGCAGTCCCACCGCGTTTAATGTTCCTTCAACCGTGCTTGCGTAAAGGAGTATGGACCCGAGAATAGGTCCTACGCATGGAGTCCATCCCAAGCCGAACGCCAAGCCGAGAATGTAAGTTCCGAGGAGATTTCCTTTTTCCTGAGGAAGGGAGATTTTGTGTTCTCTCTCAAGAAATGGAATCTTCACGATTTCCATTACGAATATTCCGAAAAGGATTATGAATATTCCGGCTATTCTGAGCAAAAAAGTCTTGTTGCCGGAAATCATCCCCCCAAGCTGGGAGGAGAATACGCCGAGAGAGACAAAGACAGTTGAGAATCCCAGTATGAAGACGAGACTTGGTACAAAAACCCTTGAGAATTTAGGCAAGTTCCGGGCGTCCGAAAGGTCCTCGTATGAAAGACGTGTGACTACCGAGAGGTAGCCCGGCATAAGCGGAAGAATGCAAGGCGATAGAAACGCGATCACTCCGGCGAAAAAAGAAGCGAGTATCCCCACATCCAAGATTTCGGAATTCATGCCGACTCCCTCTTGTTTTTTTGGTCTTCTGACAGAACGCGTGTGAGTCTGCGCGCGAGTTCTCTGTCCCTTTTCATTATATCTTTTATGTTTATGTCTTTTTCCTCGTCAATATCCGAAAGCTCTCTCATGACGGCGTGGCGCAGACCGCTTTCCCTCATGCGTCTTTCGGTTTCCCTAAATACTAGGGCGCTGCTCCATTGCATATCCTTAAAAACCGCGTCCGTTTCCCTGCATAGCCCAAGGAGATAGTATCCCCCGTCGGTTGCGGGGCCCAGGACCGCTTCAAATTCCCCTCCAGAGAGCAGGGAGAACGCCGTTTCCACATCTTCTTCGGTTATCATCACGCAGTCCGTGCCTATGATGACGACATTTCTGAACCCCAGGGAAAAACACTTCGCAAACGCACGGGACATTCTCTGTCCGAGAGAACCTGTCTCCTGCGCGAAGAAAAGGGCTTCTTTGTCTCCCAGCCACTTGAAAACCTCTTTTTTTCTTTCCTCGGGAGCATAGAAGAGAAAAGTCGTCCAGTTCTCCTGACCTGAGAAGGAGTCGGCGACGAAACCTGCCGTCTCACGGTAGAGTTCCATGGCCCTCCGGTCCCCTATGTCTTTTCCCAGACGCGTCTTTACTTTTTTCGTTTCCGGGTACCTGAGAAAAACGATCAGGGCGTTATCCTTTTTTTGCAACATTCCGCAAAGCCTCGGAATCAGGATACCGTCTGGCCGCCGCAGCTGCTTCCGCCCCCGGCGGTGCAGCCGAAACAGTGAACACCGAATCTTATCTTTCTCTTTGTTGCTTTCTGCAGGTCGAAATTGAATATGGTAAGCCCCCCGTTCCCGTTTCGGCACTGCATATCAAGCATCTGGTTAAAGTCGCAGTCATAGATTTTTCCGTCGTGACTTACGCTTAATAGGTTCCGGCACATTATGCCGTCCACGGCTTCGGGATTGAAGGCGTTTACGAGCTTTTCGATGTATTCCTCGTAGGCGTTCTGTTTTTTCAGTTCCTTCTCAAACCTGTTAATTGGCATATTGGTCAGTGTGTACAGGTTATCGAACCGTATCCCGTAGTTCTTTTTGAGTTTCTCCTTGAAGTCCGCTTCAAGGCTCCCCTGGTCCGGGGGAAGAAAGGTTCCGACGGGGTTGTATACCAGGTTGAGTTTTAGTTCCCCGTCCCCGTAGCCTTCCTGGTTAAGCATCCTGAGTGACTCTATGCTTTTTTCAAAAACCCCTTCTCCTCTTTGTTTATCCGTAAAGTAACTGCTGTAATATGGAAGCGAGGATATGACCTCGACGCGGTTTTCGGCGAAAAACCCCGGTATGTACATTTTCTCCTCTCCCGTCCGGGGGTTTCCATCGAGAGTAACGGTCAGGTTGTGTCTTACCATCACGTGTTTGCCGAGACTTCTGGCTTCCCTCACGAAGTAGTCAAAATGGGGGTTTAACTCCGGAGCTCCTCCGGTTAGGTCAAGATTCTTTATGCAGTCGTTTTCACTCAGTATTTCAAGACATCTGTCTACGGACTCAAGGCTCATCTGTTCCGTTCTCCAGGGCGAGGAATCCACGTGACAGTGGGTGCAGGCTTGGTTGCAGAGCTTTGTTATGTTTACCTGCAGGGTTTGGACCGTAATAGGATCTATATCGAGACCCTGGTCGATCAGTTTGCGGGAAAAATTATGATTGTTTGTCTTCGTTTTCTCTTGGGCCATAACGTATCCTTCGGGAGCTTCCGCCACCTCGTTGCGCGGCAGCCTTTCTTCCCGTTTGCGTTTCTAGAGGGCGCGGTTTTTTTCCAGCGTGTTTCGCATCTGGATAGCGTGGATGAGCTTTATGCCGGCCGACATTGAGGCGGCGACATGCACTGCTTCAGTCATCTGTTCCGGATCCGCTCCCGTCTCAAGGCACTGCGTAGTGTACGCGTCTATGCAGTAAGGACATTTTTCGGTATGAGCCACGGCCAGGGCTATAAGCGCTTTTTCCCTTTTCGTAAGCGCTCCTTCCTCCCCCGTCGCGGAGTTGTAGTACTCGAAAAACTTATCCATGAGATCCTTTCCGAACTCCCCGACATCGGAGAATCTCTTGAGATCCTCGGGGTTGTAGTAATCCATCTCTTTTCTCCCGTCTGTGTGTTACCTTCAGACTCTTTGTATAGGCTTCTTCCGGCAGTAAAATAACATATCTCAGAAATCGGGGAAACGGAATGATAAAAGCGGTCATATTCGATTTTGACGGGGTTATAGTCGACAGCGAACCCCTGCACCTCAGGGCCTTCCAGAGAACCGTGGAAACCCTGGGATTAAAGCTCTCGACCACCGACTATTACCTGCGGTACCTTGCCTGCGATGACAAAAGCTTTTTCAGGAGGTTTCTTGAAGATAACGGACAACAGTGCACGGAACAGGAGATTGCCCGGCTTGTCGAAGAAAAAGGCATCTGTTTTGAAGAAATGATAGGGGAGGACATAAGAATTTTCCCGGGGGTCGTCGAGTTCCTTGAGGTCATCCGGGGCAAATTTCATGTGGCGATAGGTTCAGGCGCGTTAACCGAAGAGATTAACCTCATACTGAGGCGCAAGAGACTTTCCGAGTTCTTCGGCTTTGTAGTAGGAGCTGATGATACGGAGAACCCGAAGCCGTCCCCCGAGGTCTACCTTAAATGTCTTGAGCAGCTCAGGAGAGATTATGATGGCACTATAACCGCCGGGCAGTGCGTCGTGTTTGAAGATTCTCCCCACGGCGTTCTGGCGGCCAAAAGAGCCGGGATGAAATGTGTCGGGATTACCAACTCGTGTTCCGGCGACGAACTCAAGCTTGCTGACCGAGTAGCAGAAAGTTTCTTTGAAATAATCGACGATTTCCCCGAATTTTGAACATAACTCCACCTTCCCTCGAAATCTCTTTTAATGTTTTTTTCTTCTGCCTGCGTTTCAGCTTCTCTATCTTCTCCACACAAGCGCCTTAACTTGAGCGTGTATAGCAGTAGTGGTATATTTTCTGTCTGAGTGCGTGGGGCACACCCCGTATTGAGTTCACTTCGTCTCATGCGCTAACATACATCCCGACGTGTTAATTTTGGAGAGAAAATATGGATAAAACCCAAGACACCGCAAAGTGCCCGGTAAACCACGGCACAGGCAGTTCAAAGCTGACCGGCAGCATGGCTAACCAGAACTGGTGGCCGAATCAGCTCAACCTGAAGATCCTTCACCAGAACTCTTCTCTTGTGGATCCCATGGGTGAGAAATTTGATTACGCGGCGGAGTTTCTGACTCTTGACCTTGAAGCGGTGAGGCAGGATCTCTACGAGCTTATGACGGACAGCCAGGATTGGTGGCCCGCGGACTACGGCCATTACGGACCGCTTTTTATCCGCATGGCATGGCACAGTGCGGGAACCTATCGAATCCACGACGGACGCGGCGGCGGACGATCCGGCACGCAGCGTTTCGCGCCTCTTAACAGCTGGCCCGACAATGGGAATCTCGACAAGGCCCGCAGGCTTCTGTGGCCGATAAAGAAGAAATACGGCCGCAAAATCTCTTGGGCGGACCTTATGATTCTCGCAGGCAACTGCGCCCTTGAGTCCATGGGGCTCAAGACCTTCGGCTTTGCCGGCGGGCGAGAGGACGTATGGGAGCCGGAAGAGGACATCTACTGGG
>JAJEGO010000003.1 GCA_022819805.1 Candidatus Dadabacteria bacterium | reverse complement strand
CTGCGGGCGGAAAGCAGAATTGAGGAAGCTTCCTCAACACTTTTGCCTCTTATGAGGTCAAGAACCACCCTAGCCTTCTTCGGCGACACCCTGGCGTATTTATGTACTGCTTTAGAAACCATTTACTATCTCTCTGCTATCTTTATCTTTTTCTGGCTTTCCTATCACCCGCGTGACCATGATAAGTCCTTGTGGGAGAAAACTCGCCCAGTTTATGTCCAACCATCTGTTCGGACACGAACACGGGGACAAACCTCTTTCCGTTGTAAACCGCGAAAGTCATTCCTATCATTTCAGGTATTATCATCGAGGCTCTTGACCAGGTTCTGATAATCTTCTGGCTTCCGGTGCTCTGCGCCTGCTCAACTTTCTTCATAAGTTTTTCGTGCACGTACAGTCCCTTTTTACTTGATCTTGCCATCTGAAGCTCCCTCGATTAATCCATTCCGTAGCCAACTCTTCTCGGCTTAACTATATATTTGTCCATTCTCTTGTTGTTTCTCGTCTTTTTCCCTATCGTAATCCACCCCCAAGGAGAAACGGGATGAGGGTTTCCCTTGGTCGCTTTGCCCTCTCCTCCCCCATGGGGATGATCAACCGGGTTCATCGCCACCCCGCGAACCGTGGGCCTCAGGCCCTTATGGCGCGACCTTCCAGCCTTACCCCAGACTATGAGTTCATTCTCGACGTTGCCGATTCTCCCCACGGTAGCCATGCACCGCAGGTGAACCAGCCTTATCTCGCCAGAGGCAAGCTTTATCTGGGCGTAGTTGCCGTCCTTTGCGACGATCTGCGCCGCCGAACCTGCGGAACGGACCAGTTTCCCCCCGCCTCCAGGCCTCAATTCTATATTATGAATAACCGTACCCACGGGAATATTCTCTATGGGAAGAGCGTTTCCGGGTGAAACTTCCACCCCGGGTCCGGAATTAAGCTCATCACCCACTTTAAGGCCCGCGGGGGCTATAATATACCTCTTCTCACCGTCGGCGTAGGCCAGAAGCGCAATTCTGGCCGAGCGATACGGATCATATTCCAACGAGATGACTCTTGCGGGTACGCCGTGCTTGTCCCTTCTGAAATCTATTATCCTGTAGCGTTTTTTGTGACCGCCACCTTTTCTGAAACTGGTAATCCTTCCTTTTGAGTTACGTCCGGAATTTTTCTTAAGAGAGACGGTAAGCGACTTATGAGGCTTCTTGGATGTTATTTCCTCAAAATCAAACCCGGACATGAACCTTCTTCCCGGAGATGTAGGGTTGTATTTCTTTACTCCCATGATCAAACTCCCTCAAACAGGTTGATTTCTCCTTCCCTGAGCTTAACGTAAGCCTTTTTAACCGCAGATCTCTTGCCTACGACCCTGCCGAATCTCTTTACTCTTTTTCCAGGAAGCACCAGAGTTCTCACCTTATCCACCTTGACACCGAAAATCTTCTCGATGGAATTCTGTATCTCTTTTTTGTTGCACCTTCTGTCGACGGAAAAAACATACCAGCCATCCTCTCTGGCTTCGGTGCTTTTTTCAGTAATCACGGGAAGTTTTATGATCGAGCGCGGATCCTTCATGAGAGTCTCTCCTGAATTTTTTCAACCGAATCCCGCACCATGACTATATTCTTGTGCCTAAGCAGGTCGTATACGTTAAGTCCTTCATCTCTCAGTACCTTTACGTCGGGAATATTTCTCGCCGACTTGTGGAGGTTTTCGTTATCCGAACTGACAACCAAAAGGGCTTGGGAAAATTCAAAATCCTTCATGAATTTCGCCACCTGCCTGGTTTTTATTTCCGGGAGTTCAAAACTGTCGAGCACCACTATGGCGCCTTCGCCGAAACGGCTTGAAAGAGCGGAAACAAGCGCTCCTTTTCTTACCTTCTTCGGAATCGAGTAAGACCAGTCTTTCGGTTTTGGTCCGAAAACCACTCCACCCTTGCGCCAGATCGGGGAACGTCTAGACCCCGCCCTTGCGCGACCCGTGTGCTTCTGTTTCCAGGGCTTTGCCCCGCCGCCGCGTACCTCGCCTCTTGTTTTGGTGGACGAGGTTCCGGCTCTTTTTTTGGCGAGCTGCCAATTGACGACCTCATGGAGGAGGTGTTTTCTCACCGGAGCTTCAAAGATCTCGGAGCGAAGCTCCATCGTCCCTACCTTTTTCTTGGCAATGTCGTAGACGTCAACTTGAAGCATCTTTCGCCCCCTTTGACGTGTGCTGGAGAAAAACCGTTCCTCCCACCGGGCCTGGAACCGACCCCTTCACGAAAAGAAGATTTTTCTCAACATCTATATCGACTACCTTGACGCCCTGAACCGTTACGTTCTTTCCACCCATGCGTCCCGGCATCTTGATGCCTTTCCATACCTTGGCCGGATATGAGGCCTGTCCTATGGAACCGGGCCTTCTGTGGGCCATGCCGCCATGGGACATCGGCTGTCTTGAGAAATTGTGGCGTTTTATTGTTCCGGCAAACCCCTTGCCCTTACTTTTAGCGGTGACGTCAAGAACGTCTCCTACATTGAAGATGTCAACTTTTACCACATCCCCTATCTCATAGTCTTCAACCGTGGCGGAAAATTCCTTAAGCTTTGCAGTGGGGTTCACCCCGGCTTTTGCGAAATGTCCCTTCATGGGACGAGTAACCCGCTGGGGCTTTACATCTTCAAAACCGAGCTGAATGGCGTCGTAGCCGTCTGAGTCCTTGGTTTTTTTCGAAACCACCATACATGGACCCGCTTCAACGACAGTGGTGACGACTTTCACCATATCGTCGTTGAAAAACTCGGTCATTCCCCTTTTCTTTCCTATAAGTCCCTGAATCATCTTTTTACGAGCCCGTGAGTTTTATCTCCACTTCCACACCTGAAGCCAGATTTAGTTTCATAAGTTCATCTATCGTCTGCTGGGTAGGTTCAAGTATGTCTACGAGCCTTTTATGAGTTCTTATCTCGAAATGCTCTCTTGAGTTCTTGTTCACGTGAGGACCGCGCAGCACGCAGTATCTGTTTATACTGGTCGGAAGCGGAACCGGACCGGCTATTCTCGCACCGGTTCTCTTGGCGGTATCAACAATCTCCTCCGTTGAGTTATCAAGAAGCCTGTAGTCAAAAGACTTAAGCTTTATTCTTATTTTCGAAGCTTTACCCATCACTCAACAATTTTAGTTACTACACCTGCCCCAACTGTTCTTCCACCCTCTCTTATCGCAAAACGCAACTGCTCTTCCATCGCCACTGGCGCTATCAACTCCACGTCCATGCTCACGTTGTCCCCAGGCATTA
>JAJEGO010000053.1 GCA_022819805.1 Candidatus Dadabacteria bacterium | reverse complement strand
CTACGTTTGAGATGTTTTTCATAGTAGGTTTCTGTCTTGCGTTATGCCTTCCCACGTATTCATCTATGTATCGCTGAAGGTGCTTTTCTGACATTTTGTGGTAAACCCCTACATAACCCCTTTTGAAACATAGAGAAAAATCCCTCAACAGAATTTGTGTGAATTTCCCCCTTATATACTCGCCTATCCCATGGTTTACCGCTTCATGCTTATACCCCTTGTACTTGAGTCCTATGTACCCCTGATGCTGATCGGTATATATCGTTGTCCCTCTATCCACGGTCTGCTCAATTATCCGCTGAAGGGTCATGCTTGAAATAGGCTTAGTCACTTTTGCCTTTACTTTTTTACTCGCTCGGGATTTGTAGTGATATTTTTTCCCCTGCGGTTAAAATTCTTTTCCGAATCCGGATTTCCGCCTCGGGTCCAAAGTACCTTTCTGAGTGTCTGAAGCCGGATTCTCGATTGCAAGGACAACATGGTTTTTCCACGTTGCAAATTCCCCAGCGGCCCCGCTTCGCCGCCTTTTGTACGGACAATGGAAGAAAATCCTCAAATATCGGAAGAAGAAGCCGAAGACCGGGAATGGATTGAATCGCTTGAATACGTGATCGAGAATTCCGGGCGCGAGAGGGCGGCCGAACTGCTCCGAAAGCTCAGGATTTACTCCCAGAAAAAAGGAGTGCAGATCCCCTACACGTCAAACACCCCTTACGTAAACACCATATCCGTGGGGGACCAGCCTCCGTACCCCGGCAACTACGAAATAGAGCGCAACATAAGAAGCATAATAAGATGGAACGCCATGGCCATGGTCGTGCGCGCGAACAGGATAAGTGACGGCATCGGCGGACACATCTCAACCTACGCCTCGGCCGCGACGCTCTACGAGATAGGCTTCCACCATTTCTTCAGGGCCGGCGACGAGCAAAGGGAAGGGGACATAATCTACTTCCAGGGACACGCCTCGCCGGGCATATACGCGAGGGCGTTTCTTGAAGGCGCGGTCTCAATCGAGCAGATGCGCAATTTCAGGAGGGAGATCGGCGGAGACGGCCTCTCCTCCTATCCCCACCCCTGGCTTATGCCGGGTTTCTGGGAGTTCCCGACGGTCTCTATGGGACTTTCTCCCATAATGGCGATCTACCAGGCGCGTTTCAACAGGTACCTCGAGGACAGGGGCCTTAAGCCTCGGACCGACGCCAAGGTGTGGGCCTTTATAGGGGACGGGGAGACGGACGAGCCCGAGACCCTGGGAGCCATCACCCTCGCTTCGAGGGAGAGGCTAGACAACCTCATATTCGTAGTCAACTGCAACCTCCAGCGCCTTGACGGCCCCGTGAGGGGAAACGGCAAGATAATACAGGAGCTAGAAAGAGTCTTCAGGGGAGCGGGGTGGAACGTGATAAAGGTTATCTGGGGGGCGACATGGGATCCGCTTCTGGCCCAGGACAAAGACGGCTTTCTGGTAGAGAGGATGGAGACGGCACTTGACGGCGATTACCAGAGGTACACCATCTCTCCCGGCAAGTACATAAGGGAGGATTTTTTCGGCACCCGCCCCGAGATCCGCAAGATGGTCGAGGGGCACACGGACCAGCAGCTTGAAAGACTGGCAAGAGGAGGCCATGACTCAGAGAAGGTCTACGCCGCCTACAAGGCCGCGGTCGAGAACACAGGCTCCCCCACCGTGATTCTCGCCAAGACCATAAAGGGCTACGGCCTGGGGGAAGCGGGGGAGGGAAAGAACATTACCCACCAGCAGAAAAAGCTTAACGAAGAGGAACTGAAGCGCTTTCGCTCCCGCTTTCGCATACCGCTTACCGACGACGACGTAAGAAAAGCCCCATTCTACAGGCCCGCCCCGGACAGCCCCGAGATGAAGTATCTCCGCGAAAAAAGAGAGGCCCTCGGCGGAACAATCCCCAAGCGGACCGTGCGCGCCAAGCCCCTTGAGAAACTCCCGGAGCGGGTGTTCGAGGAATTCAAAAAGGCCTCGGGACCTAAGAGAAAGGTCGCCACGACCATGGTGATCGTCCACATGCTCTCAAGGCTCATGCGGGACCCCGACATCGGGAAGCTCATAGTCCCCATAGTCCCGGACGAGGCGAGAACCTTCGGAATGGAGGCGCTTTTCCGCCAGGTGGGTATCTACTCAAGCGTCGGGCAGCTCTACGAACCGGTTGACGCCGACACCCTTCTTTACTACAAGGAGGAAAAGGACGGCCAGATCCTCGAAGAAGGCATAACCGAGGCGGGAAGCATGTCCTCCTTTATCGCGGCCGGCACCGCCTACTCGACCCACGGTATAAACACCATCCCCTTTTTCATCTACTATTCCATGTTCGGATTCCAGCGCATAGGAGACCTCATCTGGGCCGCGGCCGACATGAGGTGTCGGGGTTTCATGGTGGGGGGCACGGCAGGGCGGACCACGCTCGCGGGCGAGGGCCTCCAGCATCAGGACGGAAACAGCCACCATTTCGCCTACGCCTATCCGAACCTGAGAGCCTACGACCCGGCTTTCTCCTACGAGATCGCCGTGATAGTGCGGGACGGGATAAAAAGGATGTACCAGGGCGGAGAGGACATATTCTATTACATAACGGTGATGAACGAGCGCTACGAGCAGCCCGCCATGCCGGAGGGCGTTGAGGAAGGTATAATAAGGGGAATGTACAGGTTCGCGTCTTCCCGGATCGAGGACTCGGGGAAGAAGGCCCACCTTTTCGGAAGCGGCGCAATCATGAACGAGGTGCTAAAGGCAAGAGACTTGCTTGAGAGCGGCTACGGTGTCCCCACGGATGTCTGGAGCATTACCAGTTACAAGGAACTTTACCGCGACATGTGCGAGGTGCAGAGGTGGAACCGGCTTAACCCCGAAGAAGACAGGAACCAAAGCTATATTTCCGAATGCCTGGATGGAGAAGACGGCGTTTTTATAGCCGCGACCGACTACCTCAAGAGTCTTCCGGACTCGATTTCAAACAGTTTTCCGAAGCCTCTTGTTTCCCTGGGGACCGACGGATTCGGAAGGAGCGACACCAGGGAATCGCTTCGCGATTTCTTCGAGGTTGATTACCGTCATATCGCGTTTGCGGCTCTTTCCGAGCTTTACAAAGAGGGGAGGATTGACGAAGAAACCGTCACCGGAGCGATTAGCGAACTTGGAATTGACCGGGACAAGCCGAGTCCCGTGGTTACGTGACGAGGAACATGAGTTGATAGAGTTCAGGCTTCCCGAACTTGGAGAAGGAATAGAATCCGGGCAGGTGATAGAGGTTTTCGTCTCGCCCGGAGACAGGGTCTCGCTCGAGCAGCCCCTGCTTGAGGTGGAAACGGACAAGGCCGCCGTCGAGATTCCCTCTCCCGCAGACGGAACAATTACGGACGTGCTTGTAAGCGCCGGGGATACGATCGAGATAAGCCAGCTCCTTGTAAAAATAGACGGGGAGGCCGAGGGCGAGGAAACCCCGGAAGAGGCCGCCCCGGTCACGGAAGAAAAAACAGAAAAACCCGCCATAGAGAAAAAGCCTGAAGAAGAAAAAAAACAGGCCCCACAACCCAAAAGCGCTCCCACGGACGATATCGCCCCGTCAGGACCTCTTGGAGTGGCGGCGGCACCTTCGGTGAGACGGTTTGCTAGAGAGCTTGGCATCGAGCTTTCATCCGTTTCCGGAACGGGTCCCCGAGGGAGAATACTTGAGAAGGATGTAAAGGTTCATGCCAAGGCCATAATAAAATCGGCGGCTTCCGCGTCGACCGAGGAGCCAGAACTTCCTGATTTTTCAAGATGGGGAGAGACGGTGACCGAGAACTTCTCTACCGTGAGGAAGCTTACGGCATAGCGACTCACTCAGGCTTGGGCGGCTCCTCACGTAACGCAGTTTGACAAGGCGGAGGTCACCCGGCTCGAAGAGCTAAGGAAGCTTAACAGGGACAGGGTTGCAGAGGCTGGCGGAGCTTTGACCGTGACCGCTATCCTGGTAAAGGCGCTTTCCCGGGCGCTTCTGGAATTTCCGAAGTTCAATTCAAGCATCCACATGGGCAGCCGCACTATCGTTTACAAGAAATACGTAAATATCGGGGTAGCGGTGGACACGGAAAGGGGACTTCTCGTTCCGGTGATAAGGGATGTGGATAAAAAAGATGTAACGCAGATATCGGTTGATCTTACAGATATCTCTTCCCGGGCGAGGGAGAAGAAGCTCTCGGCGGACAGGCTTCAGGGAGGCAGCTTCACCATAACCAACCTGGGAGGGATAGGGGGGACCTTTTTCACTCCGGTTCTTAACCCGCCCGAAGTTGCCATACTGGGAGTATCAAGATCTTCCGTTGAGCCCGTGTATGTTGACGGGGAGTTCGTGCCGAAACTGATGCTTCCGCTTTCACTTTCCTACGATCACAGGATTATAGACGGGGCGGAGGCTGCGAGGTTCCTGAGATGGCTCTGCGAGATGCTCGAGGGTTCTCCCGAGAGCATATTCGAGGTGGTGTAGACGGCTATGGAGAGAATTGTAACGGAAGTGGCGGTGATAGGGGCGGGCCCGGGGGGATACCCCGCGGCGTTTGCCCTTGCTGACAAGGGGAAGAAAGTTGTGCTTATAGATCCTGAGGCAAATCCCGGAGGGGTATGTCTTTACAGGGGATGCATACCTTCAAAGGCTCTTCTGCATGCGGCAAAAGTGGCTGAAGAGGCCAGGGACGCGGAGGATTTCGGTCTCAGTTACGGAGAGCCGAAGGTGGATCCCGAGAAGCTTTTTTCATGGAAAGACGGGGTAGTGGCGAAGCTAACGGGAGGGCTTCGGTCGCTTACGAAAGCCAGAAAGATAAATTACGTGCGGGGTAGGGCGTCTTTTACCTCGTCCGGTGTCCTTAGAATCGTTACAAATTCTGGGGAGGAGCGGGAAGTCGTGTTTCAAAACGCCGTTATCTCCACGGGTTCTGTTTCAAGGAGAATCCCGGGGATGGATTTCGGTTCCGAAAACGTGGTCGATTCTGACGGCGCTCTCTCAATGGGAGAGATTCCAAGGACTTTACTCGTGGTGGGCGGAGGCTACATAGGCCTTGAACTCGGAACGTTCTTCTCCTCTCTGGGCACGGAGGTCACGGTAGTCGAGATGCTCCCGGGACTTGTCCAAGGGGTTGACAGAGATCTTGCGGGTGTGCTTAAAAAGAGGCTTGATGAAAAATTCCGCTCCATAATGCTTGAAACAAAACTAGTTTCTATAAGTGAGTTAGATAACGAAGTTGAAGTATCGTTTGAAGCCAATGGGGAGAGCTTCCAGGAAAAATATGAAAAGGTTCTGATCTCGGTCGGGAGGGTGCCGTACACTGAAGACCTGGGCCTTGAGAATACCCGGGTCGGGGTGGATGGAAAGGGCTTTATAGAGACGGACACGCAGAGAAGAACCGCCGACCCTGCGATTTTCGCAATCGGAGACGTCGCCGGGGAACCCATGCTTGCACACAAGGCAACGTATGAAGCCAAGGTCGTGGCCGAGGTCATAACCGGAGCCAAAACCCACTACGACCCCCGGGCTGTTCCCGCAGTCATATTTACCGATCCGGAAATTGCCTGGTGCGGTATAACCGAGAGCGAGGCCAAAGAGACCGGGGTGGAGATAGAGGTGTCGAAATTTCCTTGGGGAGCTTCGGGGAGGGCCCTTACGCTTAACAGGACCGACGGTCTTACGAAGATCATAGTCCACAAGGGAACCGGGAGGGTGATCGGAGTCGGGATCGTCGGACCACAGGCTGGAGAGCTCATATCGGAATCCGTTCTGGCGATCGAGATGGGCGCGACCGCGGAGGATATAGCTTTTTCAATCCATCCTCACCCGACTCTTACGGAAACCCTGATGGAAGCGGCAGAAGGCATATACGGTGCAAGCACGCATATTATGAAGAGACGTCCGAGACGGGGTTCACGCAAGTAAATATCCCTTTTTTCTACGGAGGCCGTTTTTTCTTCCCCTGTTATTTATATGATCCCCTTCTGTTTGGGGATAACCGAGACAACAACCTCAGAAGGTCATTATGCACGTTGACTGCCCACGGGCAGTGTCAGCTGCTCACTCAATTCCCAGAGGTCTGAGGCCAGCCCGGCGTCGTAGCTCAAAATAGACGACGGCGCGACGCGACAGTCTACAAAATACTTGCCGGTGGATCGTCCGCCCTCGGGCGAGGTTGCCAGATGGATTAACGTCTCCGCTCCTTTTGAGGCATCGACACTGAGAGCGCCGACAAAAAAGCTGAGCACGCGGCCCAGAAAGCCGTTATTTCGCGCTATTATGTTGGTACGAACCAGCCCGGGATGCAGGGCGTTGACCGTTACACCCGAACCTTGAAGTCGTCGTGCCAGTTCATAGGTAAACAGGATATTGCAAAGCTTGGAACGTGCGTACGCCCGATGGCCACCGCTACGTTCAGGGTTAGGCAGGTCTTCTAGTGAGAAGTTACCAGCCGAAGCATGGTAACTGGACGAGACGTTTACGATCCGTGCTGGCGCAGAGTCTTTTAGAAGGTCCAGCAGTAATGTGGTCAACAGGAAATAGCCCAGGTGATTCAGGGCGAACGTCATTTCAATGCCGTCAACGCTGCGACGACTGGAAAGAAATACGGCGCCAGCATTGTTTACCAGAACATCCAGCCTAGGTATCTGTGCCTTTATCTGGTCCGCCAGCCTGCGTACCTCACTTTGTGACGACAGGTCGGCCAGCAGGGAACGCACCGACCGATTGCCGGTTTCTTCGATGATGCGGGCCACGGCTATGGAGGTTTTCGTGACGTTTTGGTCGGCTATCACCACGGACGCACCCATCCGGGCTAGTTCCCGAGCGGCGGAATAGCCGATACCGTCACTGCCGCCGGTTATCAGACAAGTTTTCCCTTCCATAGCAGTTCTCTTGTTCATTGTATCTGATACCGATAATCCCCTTGAGGCATTTGCGTTTATTCCTCTTGACATAAGGCATTGGAATCGGAGAGAATTAGATAGTAACGTTACTTATGCATATATGAACAGGAGGGAGGTTTAAATGAAGGAGCTTTCAAACTGCACAGCATGGAAACAAGGAATTTCCCGCCTTAACGGGAACGCGGGCCGCGACGGAACGGGCCGCGCCCGGCTGATTACCCCCCCCCATTTTCTCTCTGCGTTCTAGCCCAGGCGCTTCTTCTGCTTCTCTTTAGCGCCCTCGCCGCACCCCCGGCCGAGGCGCAGATGCCAGCGGTGCCAGGTCTTACCGCCACCCCGGTCTCCGGCAGCTACACCAAGCTCGACGTGTCGTGGGAAGCGGTGAACGACGCCGCCAGCCATGTTGTTCAATGGAAGGTCAGCAGCGACCAGTCGTACTCACGGTTTAATACTAGAGATGTCTCTTCGACCGACCCTAATCCTACGAGCTTTCAGATCACCGGGCTAACGGCCGGTACCTCGTACACCGTCCGTGTGGATGCCTACAGCGCACTAGGCTTAGTGATAGCCAATTCCGAAGTCACCGCCACCACCAATACCGCGCCCCCGCCGGGGCTGGTCAGCAATATCGCTCAAGGTGATACCGGTATCGTCTTAGATATTAACGCCCAAGATGGTGCTCAGGCATTCACCACGGGCCCCAACAGGTCCACCAGCTATGTCGGCTGGACGCTTACCGGAGTCGACATAGACCTGAGAACTGTCGGCAGCGCCCCGCCGACATACTCCGTCGGCATTCACCACAGCAAATCGGACAATACGCCGGGGGCCCGGATAGCCACTCTGACGAACCCGGACACGCTGGTTGAGGGCGTAAACAGCTTCACCCACCCCGGCCTCCGTCTGAGCAAGAACGATACATATTTTGTTGTCGTAGACAGTGAAGGCGGCGGTACCGGTCAAACCGGGTGGGAATACACTTCGAGTAACAGCGAGGACTCCGGCGGAGCGGAGGGCTGGAGCATAGGCGACAGCTCTCTGCTTCGGAACCAGGATTCAACCGGCACGTGGTCGGAACCTAGTGCTAAAGACCCCGTTATGATCCGCATAAACGGAAGGGAGTACTTTGACATCCGTGGTCCGCAGGACGATCCTGATGGGTATGTACCGCGTCAGCATGAGCCGGCTGATCTCAACAGGGTGCCCCGCAACGTGCATATATCCCCCACGGGGAAGGTTACCTGGGACCTTGACAAGAGAACGAAGGCCGACCCCTATACGCTTTACTTCGTCGACTGGACCTCGGGAGAAGAACCGCCTGCGTTCATGCCGGAGTCGAGGTATTCCCACGGGTTCACATCCGTTGCGGAGGACGAGTGTTCCTCAAGCTGCAGCGCGCAGCTAGAGGAAGAGGGTGACGATTTTGACTCCCAAATGCATTACCTGGTCCACGTAAACACTGCCGACAGGGATGACTCTCTCTGCACTCCCCCCGTGATGGCGCGGTACGCGCCGTCAGGAACGGTGAAAGTAATCAATGACGGAAGCAAGCTCCTGATGCTCTCAAAAGCGCGGCTCTCGCTTGACGAGGGAGGAGAGGGAACCTACGCGGCGAGGCTCGCCACAAAACCCGAGAGCAAGGTAACGGTGGATCTTTCGGTTGAGGGAGAAGACAAAGTGTTTACAGGTACCGAGAGTCTTACTTTTACGCGGAAGGACTGGCACACCCCGCAGGAGGTAACGGTGCGGGGAATTGACGCCGGCACGGCCGCCATAACCCACTCCGTATCGGGTGGAGGAGACTGTTACAATGGAGTGTCCGAGAAAGTAGCGGTAACGGTTAACGCTGCCGCTCAGCAGGAAGTCACACCGACTTCGACTTCGACTCCCATAACAACTGCGCCCCCTTCAGGAGGCGGAGGAAGCAGCGCTCCTCCTTCCTCAGGTGGAGGCGGTGGCGCTGCTCCTCCCTCTGGCGGGGGTGGAAGTGGAGGGGGCGTTCCTACTCCCTCTTTCGGAGAGGAATTGATTGAACCTCCCGAGGAAGAAGATCAGCCGGTCGTGGAGCAATCGCCGGACACAGAAGAACCGCCCGCCGAAGAACAGGAATCTCCGGTCATGGAAGATCAGCCGGTTGCGGAAGAACCTCCACCCCCAAGCGATAGCGGCGGAGGCTGCGCTCTTTCGGAAAGCGGAGAAGGAGACACATCCGGAGTGTTCCTTGCGGCGTTTGCGCTGTTTCTTGCGGTTTCGCTTGGAAGACGCCCCGCGCGGAAGAGTTTTTAATCCTTAAGATTATGAGGGAAATCCGCTCTCTGGATCGCCCCAACGCGGGCTGATACCGCATCTTCGCCCCTTTGATTGTGGAATCCCGAACCCCGAAAACCGTTACAGCGCAAACGCCACCCCTTCTATCTATATTGACAATACGGGGAGAAGATGTAGAATTGACCCTTCTATTGCAAACCCCGGAGGATTTTTATGGGCCTTAGAACAAAATCGGCGCAAAAACAACATCGCCAGAGTCTGAAAAGAAGGGAGAGAAACAGGTTCGTGACGTCCACTCTCAAGACCAAGATCAAGCGTTACTCGGAAGCTATTGGGAGCGAGGATCTCGAAAAATCGCAGGCTCTTCTCAAGGAACTGGTTTCCCTTACCGACAAGGCCGCCACAAAAGGGGTTATCCACAGAAAAAAAGCCTCAAGATACGTATCGAGGTTCTCAAAGAAGCTTTCGGATCTCAGCCAGGGCGCCGGCTCCTAGGTTTCCCGCGCGCAGATTCCCAGAAGAAGTTTCTCAAGAAGTATGTAGTTGTTCCCGGAATTGTTTTTCATTCCGAAGTCCGTTTCCTCTATAAGCCCAAGTATCCTGCCAAGATCGTTTTCCCTGAAGTTGCGCACGCTTTTTTTAAGGTAAAAAACAGCCCCGCGGGATGTTTTTATGGCCTTCGCGATCCCTTCGTCCGATTTCCCCTCTCTGAGAAACTGCGAGACCTTGAATATCTGGCGGAATCTCCAGGCAATCATGTAGAGTATGGACAGGGGGTCCTCCCTGTTTCTCTCAAGTTCTCTGAGTATTCTTAGAGATCCTTTTAGGTCCCTGTTTGAAAGCGCGGTTGAGAGGGAGAATACGTTCTCCGTGCTCTGTTTTTCCATAAGCTCCCTTAAATCCTCCTCGCCTATGGCTTTTTTTCCGTCCCGGTAAATGGATATCTTCTCAAGCTCGTTCCTGATAAGGTTCATGTCTTCGCCGAGCATGGTTTTTATGAAACCGACCGCCCCAGCAGAAAGAGAGATCCCGAGTTTTTCCGCCAGGCGTTTTATTTCCCGGTCAACGTTACTGCCCCTGTCAAGGTCAACGAGCCTTATGTCGCCTGCGAGTTTTGCTTTGCTTTTCTTAGACGTCCCGGAGAGCAGGACCAGCACGGAGGAAGAGGCCGGGGCCCCGGCGTATTGGTTAAGCAGATCAAGATCGTCCTTTCCCAGGCCGTCGTATCCCTTCACCACGACCAGTTTTTTCTCGTGGAACATGGGCAGGGTCCGCGCGTCCTCGAGTATTTCCGGGAGGGGTACGTCGTCTAGGTTCCTTGTTTCAAAAAGCAGCTTCGGGAAAGCGGCCGAGAGGTCTTCTCTAAGTTTCTCAATAAACTCCTCGACCAGAAGAGGCTGTGAGCTTTTAAGTACGGTAACCGGATGGGTGTCAGTGTTTTTCTCTTGAGACACGACTTGCTCTCTCTCCTTGGCCGAGGCGGCCTGCGGGCGGAATCTATCGGCTGTTTATTTCAAGTTCGCTGAAGAAATATCCAATTTCGTAGGCGGCTGATTCCGGCGAATCGGAGCCGTGCACTATGTTTTTTTCTATGCCTGACGCGAAATCTTTTCTTATGGTTCCGGGCTCCGCTTCCTCGGGATTCGTGGCTCCCATGATAGTCCTTACCCTTGAGATGGCCTCATCTCCTTCAAGGACCATCACTACGCACGGCCCGGAGGACATGAAGTCCGTTAAGCTCGAGAAAAAAGGTCTTTCCCTGTGTACGTGGTAGAACCCCTCTGCCTGTTTTTTCGAGAGGTGTATCATTTTGAGGGCAACTACGCTTATCCCCTTCTCCTCGAACCTCCTGAGAACCTCTCCGATCAGGTTTCCTCCGACTCCGTCAGGTTTTACTATTGATAATGTTCTTTCCATTTTCTGCCTCCATTGTGTGCGATTGGAAATAACCGCCCGATTCTTCGCTTCGCTGTGGGTTTAAAACGGATTGCGCCGCTTCAGGGGGAATTGGGTACCGTATCTAGTATTCCTTTTCAAGTTTATCTACGAGGTTTTTTCTTCTTCTGAGGCTTTTTATTCTCAGATATACCGTGTGCTTTAGATCCGGAGTAACCGGCAGGTCAAACTCCTCGCTTACCATTTCGCAGAGCTTTTTCCCTTTAATGCCGGGTTCCCGGGAAATTGCGTCCGTTATGAAAGATCTGATTTTCCTTTTCTGGGTGCCTTCCACTCTGTCCAGAATTTCGTTTCTTTGAGAATCGGTGAGTTTTTTAAGATAAGCGATCACCTCCTCCCGGGCGGGCTCGCTGTCTCCGGGTTTCCTCCGGGTGTTTTCTATCGCTATTCTTATAAATTCGCTTATGTTTATCGCCCTCTGCTCGGCGGCGAAACGTATGTAGTTGTAATCACTCTCGGGGATTCTGAAACTCAGAAGGCTGCCTTTGCGGGCGGAAGACATAAATCACTCCGGAAAACCAGATTCCGGCTGCTGGGCGGGGTCTGCGTCAGAAAATCCCGCAACCGGTTCTGAAATTAGATTCTAATTATTACGGTATGAAGAATCAAGGGTTTGTTATATAATGTCCGTAGCGAATTGTGAAGAGCGTAATCCGAGGCACGCCCGGTGTGCCGCGGCTGCAGTTGCGCCGAATGCAGCAGAACGTTTACGCGCCTCTTCCCACGACGGAATCTCGCTTCAGCGGCGGAGGATCTGAACTTCTTTGAGGGCAAAGCTCGAAGCGGTTTTAATGCGATGAATAAATTCAGATTGTTTTTTGTCGAGCCGCACGGGGCGGACGCACTCTCAGTCGGATTTCTTTTTTTTCTTCTGAGCGTTTTCTCCGTGGTTCCGCAGTCCACCGCGGTCACGATCCAGTTTCTCTACACCGACGTTCCGGGAATCGGGTTTAACGATTCGACCGAACTCACGCAGGAAGATAAGAATCTGCTCGCCGGTAGTGGCAACAACGCGAGTACGCTCGGAGAAGCGAGAAAAAACGCTCTTGAACACGCCGCCCGTTTGCTCGAGAGCAGGCTGCCGGGAGCAAATACGATCCGGGTTGAGGCGTTTTTTAAATCCTTTGAAGAAGAGGCTATAGTCGCGAAGACGCGTATACGGCGAATTCTGAGTTTCGGTCCACGGGAACTGCTTCACGTAGGGTATCCTCCGGCGCTTGCGGAAAAGATCGCGAAAAGAGAGCTTTTAGATGAATCGATTCCTCATCTCATCATGGAGTTCTCCAAGGGTTTAGACTTTTATTACGGTTTTAGCGACGAGACGCCGCCGTTTTCCATAAATTTTGTTACTCTCGCCATACATGAGATTATTCACGGGCTTGGATTTCATTCTTCTCTGCAGGAGGACGGTTCTTTTCCAGGAGTGACGCTTGATGTGACGGACGGAACCAGGAATTTTTCAGTCGATATAGAGCAGTGGCAGAGAATTTACGATGTGCAGATGTATTCTGAGGAAGACGGTGAATTTGTCGTTGATCTTGAACCATCGAGCAGAATGCGGGCCGCTACTTCTGAGACCGGTCTCCTGTGGGATGGGACCGTGCGGCCCGGAGAGGAAAGCTCCTGCAGTTACGGACAGCGCATGGCTGAACTTAAATCCGCCGGCATAGATTCAGACGGCCGCCCGCAGCTTCACGCTCCCTCAACTTTTGATAGGGGCAGCTCCATAACCCATGTTCACACGGATACGGACGATATCATGGAATATCTTTACCCGTTTCCAAGGGATATGGATCTGAGCTTCGGCATGCTCAGGGATATGGGCTGGGAAGTTAGTGATGAAGGCTTTCCGCCGTCCTGCGTGGCGACCGGAATAACCGTCACGCCGACTTCGGGGCTTGTTACCACTGAAGACGGCGGGACGGCGACATTTTCGGTGAAGCTTGAGTCAGAGCCGATAAGCAGCGTCAGAATTCCCCTGCGCAGCAACGACCCGGATGAGGGGGTAGCCGATACCCAGGTGCTTGAATTCACGCCCGGCAACTGGACCATGGCGCAGACGGTTACGGTGACCGGTGTCAATGATGACGGCGAGGAAGACGGGTCAAAGCGCTACGTCATTCTGCTTGAGAGGGCCGAGAGCCGGGACAGGTTCTATCATGGTTTTAATCCTGCTGACGTTTTGGTCACGAACCGGGATAATGATCCGGAGCCGGAGGATCCGGCCCCGCCGCAGCCGCCCGAGGAGACTGCAGAAGACGGCAGCGGTGGCGGCGGATGCGCTCTCGCTGCGAGCGGAAAGGTCAGAAATAGGCCTGAAAGCGGGGCGCTTGTCCTGTTTCTTGCCGCTTTGCTTCTGTTCTCCGCCGCTCCCTGGAAAAGCCTCCCGAAAGAGAGGTGATATTTCCTCCGCAGAAATTACCACGGTTTCTTGATCGGACAGTCCTTTTTAATATGGACAACCCTTGTTTTCGTGCTGTATAATGTTGCCCCAAAGGCTTTGAGAGGAAAAAGGAATTAGCGCGAAAAGCTTGAGTGTCTTTAGTTGCTTTTCCCCGTCTTTTTTAAATCATATCCGTATCTTACAATCTTGGAGGCAGCAGAAAATGGAAAGGTTTGTTATTCCCCACAAGCATGAAATTACCAAGGAGGACAGAAGAAGGCTAAACGGCCACGGTTCTTTGATTCTCTGGTTCACGGGACTTCCGAGTTCCGGGAAGTCTACTCTTGCTAATGAAATCGAAAAGGAACTTATACAGCGCAACCACCGCACCTACATACTGGACGGAGATAACGTGAGAATGGGTCTCTGCAAGGACCTTGGCTTTTCCGCCGAGGACCGCGAGGAGAATATAAGGAGAATAGGGGAGGTGTCGAAGCTTTTCATGGACGCGGGCGTTCTGGTCCTCTCCGCCTTCGTTTCTCCCTACCGCGCCGACCGCGACGCTATAAGGGAGCTTGTGGAGGAAGGAGAATTCGTTGAGGTATTTGTCGACTGTTCCGTTGAGCAGTGCGAGCAGCGGGACGTGAAGGGGCTTTACAAGAAGGCCAGGGAGGGGGTCATAAAGGGATTTACGGGGATTGACGATCCGTACGAAGAGCCTTCTGACCCCGAGATCGTGGTTGACACGGAGAAACACTCGATCGAGGAGTGCAAGCAGCAGATACTGGATTACCTGGTCGGGCGCGACGTGGTGAACATGGGCTAGGGGGAACCCAGGCGTCGTCTCTTTCCGTAGCCGCTTCTTTTATTTGCGATTATAGATAATAATAGTAAGATCGCGTTGAGGTTTTTCTGAGAAACACAGATGTCTCTTTCAAACAATGGACCGGGGTCTTCTGACTCGATGAGCCCTGCTGAGCTGATCAGCGGTATTGCGGAGAATTCAAGGAAAGCCTCAAGGACTCTGGCTTCCGCCCCGTCTTCTCAGAAAAACGACTTTCTTCTGCGCTTCGCGGAACTCCTGGTAGGGGAAACCGACAACCTGCTCCGAGAAAACGCAAAGGACGTTTCCGATGCTGAAGAAAAAGGTCTCTCTGCCGCCCTTGTGGACCGCCTGAGGCTTAACCCTTCGAGGATAAGCGCCTTGGCCGACGGGTTGCGGGAGATAGCGGAGCTTCCTGACCCCGTGGGCAAGATATCTGCAAAGTGGGATAGGCCGAACGGGATTTCCGTTGAAAAAAAAAGGATCCCTCTTGGCGTTATAGGGATTATTTACGAGTCAAGACCCGGGGTAACGGCCGACGCCGCGGGACTCTGCGTTAAATCGGGCAATTCGGTAATCCTCCGAGGCGGTTCTGAAACGATAAGATCAAACTTGGCCATCTCCCGGCTGATGTCAGATTCCCTCTCCCAAAGCGGCCTCTCGCCCTACACGGCCCAGGTTGTCCCGGTTGCCGACCGGGAGGTCATAACCGAGATGCTCAAGCTTGAAGACAAGATAGATCTCATTATCCCAAGGGGAGGGGAGGGACTTATACGGTTTGTCGCCCAGAACTCCCGTATTCCGGTGCTAAAGCACTACAAGGGGGTCTGCCACGTTTACGTGGACGAGCACGCCGATCTGGCGATGGCCGAGGAAATCTGCCGAAACGCAAAAGTCCAGAGGCCCGGGGTGTGCAATTCGATGGAGACCATGCTGGTGCACTCCTCTGTGGCGGATGACTTTCTGCCCGTAGCCATAAAAAGACTCGAGCAAGAAGGAGTCGCGATAAAGGGCTGTCAGAACACAAGGAAGCTTTTTCCCCAGGTTGCCCCGGCGGCGGAAGAGGACTGGTATAAGGAGTATCTTGACCTTGTGCTAAACGTAAGGGTCGTTCCCACGATTGACGAGGCCATAGGCCATATACAGACTTACGGCTCCATGCACACAGACGCCATAGTTACGGAAGACCCTGAAAACTCTGAGAAATTCGTAAAAGAAGTGGATTCCTCCGCGGTCATGGTCAATACCTCGACCAGGTTCAACGACGGCTTCCAGCTGGGTCTGGGGGCCGAGATAGGGATAAGCACTTCAAAACTGCACGCGTTCGGTCCCATGGGGCTTGAAGAGCTGACGACTTCTAAATTCGTGGTAAGAGGGAACGGTCAGGTAAGAACCTGAACCCCGGGGCGGCCCAGGAGAATTTTCGCGGAGCGCCCCGGTTCCGCAAAGGCCCTTCGGAGGGTCGGAAAGACATATGCTTGTTGAGCTCAGGCTTAAGAATTTCGCCATAATAGACGATATTTCCATCAATTTCGGGGAAAACCTGAACATAATCACCGGAGAGACGGGTACGGGGAAATCCCTGATCGTGGATGGGATAAACATAATCCTCGGCGACAGATTTGCCGCAGACCAAGTTAAATCGGGCGAAAAACAGGCATCGATAGAAGCGCTTTTCGAAGTTCCGGGCGACTGCGGTATCGGGGAGAAACTCGAGCGGTTCGGCATCGGGGATTTTGAAGGTGAGCTTCTCATAAAAAGGGTCTTTAACCCGGGCGGGAAGAACAGGATCTATATAAACGGTTCGATAGCAACGCTCGGGACGCTCTCTGAGGTAACCGACGGACTCGTCAACATGTTCGGTCAGCACGAACACCAGAGCCTCCTTAAGAAGAATAATTATTTAAGCTATTTAGACGCTTTTTCTAAACTTGAACATGAACTCTCTCTATACAAGGCCGCGTACGCGGAACTTGTGCACGCGGAGAGTGAACTTGAGGCTCTTAGAAAAAAAGAGCGTGAAGGAGCGGAAAAAGAGGATTACCTGAGGTTCCAGGCGGAAGAGATAAAAAAGGTCTCCCTCGCGCCGAATGAAGACTCCGAGCTTGAAGCGGAGAGAGTGAGGCTTGAGAATTCCGAGAGGTTCTCGTCTTCGCTCACAGGTGCTACCGGGCTTGTGTACGAGGGAGAGAGTTCGGCTATAGGTTTCCTAAAACAGGCCCTCTCGCGTCTTGAGGAAGTTTCCGACCTTGATTCCTCCCTAGGGGAGCTTCGAGACAGAATCTCAGCCGTACTCATAGAGACCGAGGATGTTTTCTACGGCCTGAGCGAGTTCGCGGGAAAGATAGAACACAACCCCCGGAGGCTTGAGGAGGTGCTCTCGAGGCTTGAGGAGATAGGGAGGCTTAAGAGAAAGCACGGGGGGTCGATCGAGGAGATAATAAAAAAGCAGCACGAGATCGAATCCGAGCTCGAAGGCCTTGAGAATTCGGCCGGGACGCTTGAGGAAATCGAGCGGAGAAGAGATTCCCTCCGGGAGAAGGTTTCCTCTTTTGCTTCCTCGATTTCGGTCGCGAGAAAAACGGGAGCCGGGCGGCTTCAGGACCTTTTCTCAGGGCAGGCAGAGTCCGTGGGGCTTAAAAACGCCCGTTTCGAGGTGGAATTCTCGGAAAAAGACCTCTCGGGAGACGGTCGCGACAGCGTGCAGTTTCTTTTCTCGGCCAACCCGGGCCAGGCCCCCAGGCCCGTCAACAGGGTCGCTTCCGGCGGAGAACTCTCAAGAATAATGCTTCTGCTTAAAAGCTTCGTTTCCACCGGCGATGCCGGCTCTATCTTTATATTTGACGAAGTGGATGCCGGCATAGGGGGAGTTGTGGCCGAGAGCATAGGGAAGAAAATAAAGGATCTCTCGGACCAAAGCCAGGTAGTGTGCATAACGCATCTCCCTCAGGTCGCGAAGTTCGCAAACACCCATCTGCTGGTTGCGAAGGAATCCAGCGAAAGTGAAACGGATGTCTCTGTGGATGCTCTCAGCGAAGAGGAGAGGGTAATGGAAATCGGCAGGATGCTTGCCGGCAGAAGCGTGTCTGAAAAGACATTTGAAGTTGCCCGCGAACTTATAAAAGAAGCCACTCGAACTGATCTCTCGTAAAAATGTTTTTTGCAGGTGAAATGGGTTCTCTAATATTAAACATTGTTAGCAATAGTAAACCAGAGATTTAAAATGTTCTGCATTTGTTCTCATCTCTTCTAGCTAGGCATTCTTCACAAAATTTTTCAGATGAGTATCTTCCAGAATATGGTCTGGAGGAAAATCCTAGATACGTTTTTTCATGCTCTGTACCGTCTTTGGGCCATTCTGAACAATCAGTGCAGAAGTGCCATACGTCTTTATTCCTGCGACCTTCCATTAATCGTTCCTCCCTCGATTTTTTTTAAGTTCATTAGGCAGGAAAGCATCAATTTCTTCATCAGAGAATGTCATATCTTCAAACTGCTTGAGTGCTTTTTGGGCTTTCTTGTATGCTCGATGGTTCGTACTCGGAGATGTTGAGTAGATGTCATTCAGTTCTTCAAGTAAGTTGTCTCGCTCTACTTGTAACGTTTCGACAGGCTTATTTCCCATTTTCAAATCCGTGATGAGTGAGAGGTACTTCTCCCGAATTCTCCAAAGTTTCGTACCCACTTGCCTGTGTTTGTCAGAAAGCTCACCCAATTTGTAGTCTTTCGTGTAAATATTCAGTGCGAGCAATAACGCCGATGCTATAACGCTAACCGAGACAGCAATTTTTCCTGTGCCAAGCGCAATAGAGATGCAACCGCCAGTTGTAATAGCCGAGAGGATGATCTGCAACAATTTTATCCATGAA
>JAJEGO010000063.1 GCA_022819805.1 Candidatus Dadabacteria bacterium | reverse complement strand
TGACGAGGACTACCTGCAAAGCGCTCTGCCAGCCATCTCCTATACCCTGCCTCTTCAGGCTGAGCCTCACTTAAGCGAATACGGTCTGCATCCTTTCTTTGATAATCTTTGCGCGGAGGGGTGGCTTAAGAATGCGCAGTCCCGCGCACTCGGTCTACGAAGGGATGACCGTTTCTCGCTGCTGCTTGCCTTCGGCACCGACCTCGCCGGCGCAGTAAGCGTAATCGATCCGGAACCTGTCGGGGACATTGAAATTGACCATACAGACCCGGAAAATATCGCGGCGCTTGCGGCTAGGGCGTCGCTTTCCGGGGTTCAGCCGAAACTCGGAGCAATAAAGCAAGGCCGCAAATTCCGCCCGGTAGAACGCGGCGAACGGGCAACCCATATAGCGAAGCTTCCTTCCCCTATTTTGTCCGGCGTTCTTGCACTCGAGTATATCACCACGCAGGCGTGCGGAGCCCTGCTCAAAGGAGATGCTGTCGCGGAGATGACCCTGGCACCTCTTCAGGGGGTTTCGGAGCGAGCACTGCTCATAAGACGCTTTGACAGACTGAAAGACGGTACGCGGCTTCACTTCGAGGAATTTAACCAGCTCCTCGGCAAACACTCCGAAGACAAGTACGAGGGATGCTACGAGCACATGGCCGATTTCATCATCCGAAATTCAGACATATGCCTGCGGGCGGAATGCGATACCCTGTTTCGCCGCATAATGGCCTGCGTTCTCACCGGGAATACTGACGCGCATCTTAAGAACTTTGCCATGGAACACACCGAAAGCGGACTTCGCCTCACGCCTTCCTACGACCTGCTTGCCGCTGCGTGCTACCCGCCATACCAAACGCTGGCTCTCGGGATGGAAGGAGCGGAGAACCTGCGGATCGGCAGTATCGGGCCGAAGAACATCGTCCGCTTGGGCAACTTGTTCGGCCTGCCTGACGCGGCGGTCATGCTTGCGGTCTCTGACTTCTCCAGCCGTCTCGACCGTGCCCACGGCGCCGTGGACGCCCCGAAAAACATCGCCCAAGACGTTAAGGACAAACTGCATCAGCAAATGGAGAAACGATGGAACGGAATATTCGACTCAATTGGAACCTACTTGTCGAAGAGGCGATAAGGCGGCGCAGGGAACAGAAAATCTCCCAGCGCCGCCTGGCCGCTATAGCAAACGTAAGCCAGCCGACGGTCTCACGCTTTGAGCAACGAAAAGAGGACATTCAGCTTTCAAGCGCGATTAAAATCCTTGATGTCTTGGGATTGGTGGAGAAATAAGGCCTGTCTCTGCGGATCCAGACCCGGGGAAAATTCGGACATTGGCATACCTCTTACAGATGTCTTTTGAAATCAACCGCATAATACCGATAAACAGGAAGCTCTTTTTGCCTGACTTAATTTGTCCGCGGGAGATGTTTGAACCTGGGTGACCGGCGAAATATATCCGCAAGAGCTTTCCGTTCCTCCCAGTTAAGCTCGGATGCTATCTCGACTATAACCTCGAGAACCCGCTGCTTTTGCCTCTGGCGCTCAATGAGCATCTTGTCCATGCTCTCTCGGTAAGCCTCCGCATCGAAATGCTCCGCTTCGAGAATAGCAATCGCCTCCTTGCGCAATTGCCGTTTTGCCTTTTTCCCCTCAGGGCCAGGAAGAGCGGTCCGCAGTTTCTTCTTAATCTCGGCGCACCGGACTTCCGGAATGGAAGATTCGTCAAGCAAGGCAATTATATGCTCTCCCCGCTTCACTTGATGGCGGTCGCACCCGCGTCCCGCGGCAAAACCGATGAGAACAACTCCGAGGACAACCAACAACAGTATCAATAATCTGATCGGGTTTCTCATAACAACCCTTCCTCGTCGCCAAGCAGCTGCTCGATAACGCTCTCGGGGGCCACATTGGAATCCGCTCCGCCGTAGTTCATCACGCCCGCAAGAAACCCAAACGCGAGAAACAAGGCAAGGCAGAAAGCGGGAACGGGTGACCAGAACACACCGAGGACCCACCTCAAGACTCCCTGTCTCTGCGGGACGAGCGACGCCGCACTTATTATTCTCCCAGCCAAGTCGCCAGAAACCAGGGGAACATCATACGAACTTAAGAACTCCTCAAATTTCCTGTCCTTATCCATATGCCTTCTCAAAGATAACGGTCCATCTCCCGCCTGAGTGTCGCCTTGGCCCTCATCAGCAAAGAGCGAAGCGCCGAAACGCTTATTTTCATGATCCCGGCGGCGTCCTCATGTCTCAGTTCCTCATAAAAGCAGAGGATCAAAGCAGTTTTTTGCCTAGGAGGCAACCTCTTAATTTCCCTTGCAAGCAGGGCCCTCGCCTCAGTCTCGGCAACCTTACTTTCAGAGTCGGGGTTTTCGTCTTTTGGTTCAAGAGATTCGGGGATCGCCGCCTCGCCGCGTTTTTTCCCGCTGTCAAGACAAAGGTTCACCACTACCCGGTAAAACCAAGTGGTGAACCTTGCTCCCCTTCGAGGGTTCCATATATCCGGGGTCTCCCACAGCTTTATAAATGCGGCCTGCACTATGTCTTCTGCCTCCTCGCGCCTAGCAGTGTAGCGGTAGGCAAGCCGGTAATATCTGTCGCTGTGCCTTTTTACAAGCACGGCGAACGCCGCACGGTCGCCTTCCCCTACGCGTTCAAGCAAGCTTTCGTCGTCCGGTGACTCTTTTGCCATGCGGTCTGTTCCCATTTAGCCGTGGCCGCAGAGCGCCACCGATCTTACTGCCGTTTCCGCGCTATTTGCCGGCGCACTGCCCGGAATCTTTTTTCTTGTCTTTGTACTTCTCTTTCTTGGCAGCCCAGTAGTTCTTTACTTCTTCCTTTGTAAGACTGCCGTTGCCGTCAGCGTCTATCTTGGCGAATTTTTTCTCCGCGGCGGCCGTAAACTCGGCCTTTGAGATAGCACCGTCAGAGTTTGCGTCTTTTTTCTCGAACATTTTATCCATTTTAGCGGACTTTCTGGGGCAATCTGCTTTCTTACCGCAATCTCCGCAATGGGCCGAGGCAAATGTCGCTCCACCGAGGAACAAAACCGCCAATACGGAAAACATCAATACTTTTCTCATTACGCACCTCCATGTGGTTTATGAGCTTAGAACTAGGTTACAAGTTTATACGAATGAAAGAGAAAAAGTGTTTGGGGAAACAAGATAATTCATTAAAAAAGGAAAAAACTGTCCTAAAATTAGAGGGTACTTCTCAATATCCATTTAATCTTGCCCTCGCATTACACCAGACCAAGAACCTATTCGACAGCAATTCCAACCCCCTCAATTATTTTTCCAACCCTCTTCTCCCACGTGTACTCGACCGCGTTCGAACGGGCACCCTCAGAAATCCGCGAGCAAAGCTCTGCATCAGCAAGCACGAGGGCAAGCACCCGAATAAACTCCCCCCCGTTATCGGGAGGAGTAACAACCGAGTTCTCCCCCGGCCTCAGTATCTCAAGAACCGACGAAACCCCGGTCGCAACAATGGGTTTTCCAGCGGCCATATACTCGAAAAGCTTAAGCGGAGAGGTAAACTTCCCGGCCTCCGTACCGTCCCTTATAGTTACCCCGGATGAATAAGGCATGACCAAAATATCTGAGGCAAGGAGGTAAGAGGGTACTTCCCGTTGTCGCACAAAACCCTCTATTCTGAAATTAGTTGTTCCCTCCTGTCTCGCCATCTCGCGCCAAAGCGCGTTGTCCTTCTCCCTGCCCCCAACGATGAGAAACTCAACCTCGGGCATTTGCGCCGCGGCACGTACCAAGATCTCAATCCCTCTTCCCCTGTAAGTGTTTCCACAGTAGCACACTATCTTTCTCTCGAGTGGAAGACCGAGGTGCTCCCGGAGCGAGGAAATATCGTGTTCCCCTTCAAACGCTTCCCGTTCGAAGCCGTTCGGCGCCACTACGGGATTTTGCCCCGTCATCCCGAGGCAAAAGTATATGTCGTGTAGCCCCCGCGAGTTAAAAGACATCCCGAGCAGACCCTTTGATCGGGAAAAAGAACTTATTATTCTTTCAGCCGCCCAGTTGATCGGAGGGTGGTGAGCGTCGTAGACCGTCGGAACACCAAAAACCTTGGTCGCGAACCAGGCAAAGATAAGGTCTCTAGTGAGCACAAAATCAAATTTTTCTTTTTTTCCGCAAGCGTAAAGAGCACTTAAAAAACCATGTAGCGGCCGCCTAGCCAGCCAGCCCGAAAGCGCAATCGAGGTTATGCGAAAAGGAGTTTTGATGCCGTAATACGAAAAAAGTCTTTCCTTGTTAACCCGTCCCGGCAGTACGCACTCAACCTCGATTCCCAGGTTAGCCATCGCTTGACACATCTTTAGCATGTGCACGGCGCTTGCCCCTTCCGTAAAAAGGGGGTGGCTTCCAACGTAAAGTGCTCTTAGTCCTTCGTATTTTTTCATCTGGGTTTAACCCTTATTTTTCTTCGGCTTGATTCATAACCCTGACTGACCGTGGGAAAAGGGCTTGAGACAACTGCCCAGCAAACAGGAGTTACCTAGGAATACAGTCGACGGGCCGAAACCATGGTTGCGGCGTTATGTATTAAAACGCTGCACCTCCACCAACAGATACCTGAATTTTCCGTACTTCTCTTCGTTGAAAGTTGAGTAGTCTCGCCAGTTGAGTTCATAGGAACCCCTGAGACTTATGGATTCTTCTCTTCCTTTCTTAGTCCCCTCGGATGCCCGCTCGGACCACTCCATCTCACCCTTGATTACCCTTCCCTCATGAATTCTAAAGGCGCCGTCCGTTCTGTTTTCCCATCCCCGCTGCGGCGATCCCCAATAGGACGGGTCGTTGGTCAGCAGAACCGCGAAACCAACCTCGGCAAGCCCTGAATGATTCACAACCCTCTCAAGTCTTCGGATATCCATTATAAAATCATATCTTCTGATATCTTGGGCCGATTGATTGCGCAGCGCAAAGAGTTCACCCTCCCGCTCCACTTTTAGCTCCCGAGTAAGGTATTTGAGTTCTATCGCTATACCAAGAGTAGTCTGAAGCCAGATATCCAAGTACATATTCTCGCTCTCAAATGGCTTAAACTCCAGACGAACCTGAGAGTCCGGCACCGTTTCATGAAGGTACCAACCTAGGGCAAGCTGAAAATCCGCTTCCGAATGGAAAACCGGGCGACGTTCAGACACGCCTTTTATGTGATCGAGAAACTTGGGAAGAGTCATACCGTTGCCTGGAAAAAGACGCTATCCCCTCGCATTTCAGAACACACACGGTAGACAGCAGATACGAACTGTGTAAATAATATAGAATTGGCAGACTTGATTGCCTTGTGGGTGCAGAACTTAACAGCACCGGAAAGTGCTTTAACCCGAACCGGCGAAAACTGAAAACCGACGACCGACGATACCGCCACGGGCATGAAACTTCTTCTTTCCATGACGATGAAATATAACTGGTTTTACGGTTTGTCCGTGCAGAGTGGCAAATCCTTTACGAATTCAGTTTAAGATTCTCTTCATGCGGAAAAACAGCCCGGCAATCGGTTAGAATTGACTGTATGAACCCGCTGATTTCAGTCGGCATCTCTTACAGTGCCATAAAAAGTAACAAGGTAAGATCGTTTCTTACCACATTGGGAATAATCATAGGGGTCGCGGCCGTGATCTCGCTCGTCTCTATAACCGGCGGCGCTAAAAACATGATAGAGGGACAGCTTGCGTCCCTCGGAGCTAACTCCCTAGCAGTAAAGAGCGGAAAAATTACAAAAAGCGGAAAAACTCTCCTCGGGGGGAATATAAAGCCACTTACAAGAAAAGATGTGGAAGCTATAGGAAATCTTGAATCGGTCAAATACGTCTCAGCGATATCCAACACGACCGCCAACATGGTCTGGGGAAACAGAAACGTCTTCACTGCCGTGATAGGAACAGGGAAAGATTTCATATTCATAAACGACTGGTTTCCCGAAAGGGGGACGTTCTTTAATGAGATCGACGTACGGGGAGCGGCCCTTGTCTGCGTGCTGGGAAAAACCGTGAAGGAGAACCTGTTCGGAAGCTCTGACCCAATCGGAAAAAACGTAAGGATCGGCAAGTACACCTACAGGGTTATCGGGGTCATGTCCCCCATAGGCCCCACACCCAGCGGAAAAGACCAAGACGACATCGTGTTACTCCCTTATACCTCCGTTCAAAAAAGGCTTGTCGGTACCAGATCGCTTGACAGAATCACGATTTTCGTAGACCCCGCCTACGATCTGGCTCTCGCTCAGGGGGAAGTGGAAAAAGTTCTGCGGAGGCAGCATGGGATCAAGAGCGAAATGGAAGACGATTTTTCCGTAAGAACCCAGCAGACACAGATAAAGACCATAAAGAACGTCTCGAGAATTCTCACAGTGCTTCTTGGAAGCATAGCTTCAATCTCGCTTGTTGTTGGAGGGATCGGAATAATGAATATAATGCTGGTTTCGGTTGGGGAACGAACGAGGGAAATAGGAATCAGGCTAGCCGTTGGGGCTAAGGAGAAAAACATACTGGTTCAGTTTCTGATTGAATCCGTACTTCTTTCCCTTGTAGGTGGCGCTATAGGAACAGCGACCGGAATACTAATTTCCAAGGTGGCTTCGACGATAACCGGCTGGCCTACCGAGATATCCGTGCTGTCCATAATCGTGGCTTTTCTGTTCTCGGCCCTTGTCGGGATAGTCTTCGGCATATACCCCGCCAAAAAAGCAGCGCAGCTAAATCCCATAGAAGCTCTTAGATACGAGTAAGCATGAACAAAGGAAAGTTCACCGTTCTCTTGTTATTGCTGTTGTTTGACCTAATTCTTATTGTTTCCATCTCGATTTTCTCTGATAATCCCAAAAAATATTTCAAAGAATTTAATTTATTCACATGGATTTCCTTCATAAAGCTTTTGATAATTTCATACCTCAATTGGAACATTTACACGGAGAGAAAACCTCCCGGTGGAAATTTTAGCTTCAATAACGATCATTCAATCTGGTTCATTGTGGCTTGCGGATTTATTTTTTTAGCATTTGATGAATTGTTATTAATACATGAGAATGTGGACAAAGCGATCCATAAGATGCTCGACATGCCGGAAACAGGTCTTACAGACAGAATAGACGATGCGATAATCCTTATTTACGCTATGCTTGGAATCGCGGTACTTTACTCATATAAGAATGAGTTAATAAAATTTGCGAAATCCATACCCTACTTAGCAGTGGGTTTCTTGTTTTTATTTCTCAGAATCTCGATTGATTTTATAACTAACAGAGATGATGTGATTCCTAAAATAATTTCAGATGAGATACTTGTTTCAAAATTAGCCAGAACCCTGCCTGTAATTGAAGGAGGCTCCAAGTTGCTTGCTGAAACATTCTTTATCTTTGTCTTTTACTCGTGCTTTATGCAAGTGAAATCTTCAAAAGCTGGGGCACAAGAGCAAAGCATCAGAATTACGAGGAAATAATCAATGAAAGTGATGTTTGTGGTTGAACGCATGGAGGTGGGTGGCGCGCAGAGACAGATTGCCTATATGGCAAACCATCTTTCCCGGAGAAATATAGAGGTTTCCTTGCTGGTGGTGAAAAAAAGGGAGAGATGATAGACAAGATAGTTCCCGAATTCAATTTATCTTCCTTTTTTCTCGACCAAGCTTTCTGGCAATAAACCTTACTATGCTACCCCGAAACAGCCTGAAAGCTCTTTTGACTCCCGGGTGAGTGTGTTTTGTGTAATACTCGGGATGGGACAAAGAAAGCATCTGCCCATCAAGCAGACTCGGAAGTTTTATTTCCTTTATCCTGTCTTCCCTAGAATAAAGAATAGTGTTTTGTCTGTAGTGAAAAGCTATCTTCTCGTCATTCCAAAGAGCTGGTCTTATAAAATCAACTGGAACATAGCCTTTTCGTTCAAACAAGTCGGCCCAGTAGCCCTGCCATTGCTCGTTGAAATGATTGGTTCCGCCCTGAAAAGGAATAGCCGCCGAGAACAGCACAAAATCC
>JAJEGO010000011.1 GCA_022819805.1 Candidatus Dadabacteria bacterium | reverse complement strand
CGAAGCCTTTATAAGGGAAACTCTCTCCGTTGCTTACGGACCTCTCGCGGATATAACCCTTACGGATACAGATACCGACTGACGGGTCCGGGTACTGAAACGGTTTCCCTAGTTGGCTATCCAGCCGCCGTCAACGGAAAGCTCAGCTCCCGTCATGTACGCCACGTTTTCGCTGTCGCAGAGGAAAAGCACCGCGTGCGCCATTTCCTCGGGGGTTGCGAAACGGCCCAAGTGTCCGGTTATAGGCTGAAGTCCCTTCAGGTACGCATCAAGCTCCGGAGGCGAATCGTCAAGAAAAGCCTGCACCATCGGGGTCAGGGTAGTGCCGGGATTTATGGCATTTACCCTGATGCCGTTTGCCCCGTACTCAAGAGCCATGCTTCTTGTGAGCTGCGATACCGCTCCCTTGGTGGAATTGTACGCCGCAGTGCCCGGTATGGCCTTAATTCCCAATATGGAGGAATTGTTGATTATTGTGCCTCCACCCTGTTCTATCATATGAGGAATCGAGAACTTGGACATCAAGAAAGTGCCCCTTACGTTAATAGCAAACACCTTGTCCCAGTCCTCAATAGAGGTCTCGTGAGTAATCGCAAGAGGAAGCACCCCGGCATTATTAAACAGTATGTCGATCTTGCCGAAAAGCTTTATTGCGTGCTCTACAGCCTCCTTGCAGTCATCCTCCTTAGATACGTCGCTTACAAGATACTCTATACTGCCCGGAGAATCCTTGGCCAGCTCCGCAGCTTCCACAAGAGTGCTTTCAGTTCTGCCGGTTATAAGAACATCTGCTCCCTCGTTTGCGAAAAGAAGTGCCGTGACCTGTCCTATTCCCAGACTGCCACCCGTGATTATCGCGGATTTACCCTTAAGTTTCATTTTACTCCTCCTTGGTATGTTATTTATGCGAGCGGCAAGCGCCCGCAACCTCAGGGTTAGTTTAAAACATCATGGGTAGTTGCGTCAATTCCCATATGGCTTTTTTCGCTGCCCCGGATACAAGGCGCAGAAAAGACGAGATTGGTAGCCCCAACGGGATTCGAACCCGTGTTTCAGCCTTGAGAGGGCTGCGTCCTAAACCCCTAGACGATGGGGCCAAACTCACAAGAAGTTATCAAACTATCATAAAAGAAATCCGATTTCAAAAAATACGGTTCAAGAGCATGGAAAAATCTGATACTGTTTCGCTTGGTTTTTCGCCTGGAATATGCTGTATAATTAACCCGCAGCGAAAACGACCTTGTCAGAATTCCTGATCGGAAAAACTAATATGGAAACGAGCGCAACCAAGGTGAAGATTCCAGACGGGGAAACCATCTTCTCGAAAAATGTCTTCGACACGGTTCTTTTTGACCTCGACGGAGTGATTACCTCGACTGAAAAAATTCACTGCGCCTGCTGGAAAGAAACATTCGATGAGTTTCTTCGCTACCGAACAAGCAAACACGGGGAGGATTTCATACCGTTCAGCGAAACGGACGATTACCTTAAGCATGTCGACGGCAAGCCCCGCTACGAGGGCGTGCGCGGGTTTCTGCTCTCGCGCGGAATAGAACTTCCCGAGGGCAGCAGGCACTCTCCGCCGGGCGAGCGGTCTGTTTTCGGACTCGGGCGGAGGAAGAATCAGCTGTTTAGGGAAACTCTTGAAAAAGAGCCACCGGGAATCTACGAAACATCCGTCGCGCTTGCGCACCGTCTCAAGCAGGCCGGATTTCGCCTGGGCGTCGTATCCTCAAGCAGGAACTGCCGGGCGGTGATGGCGGCCGCGGGAATAGAGGACCTCTTCGAGGTCACGGTTGATGGGGTCACGGCAGCCGAAAAGGGGCTTCGGGGGAAACCCGAGCCGGATACGTTCATCGAAGCCGCCTCGGCGCTTGGAAGCAAGCCTGAAAAAAGTATCATTATCGAGGACGCTGCGGCAGGCGTAGCGGCGGGGGCACGCGGGGGCTTCGGGTTTGTGATCGGTGTCGCTAGAAAGCAAAACGAAGATGAGCTGCTTTCAGGCGGAGCGGACATGGTTGTCAGCGATCTGGGAGAGTTCGGGTTTGGAGAGTAGCGAGCCGAGGAAGCTGGGATGATAAAGAGAGAAAAAAAAGGCATATACACGGCCCCTCACATATATTCCCCGGATCCGTGGAGGATAACGGAAAAGCAATTTTATCCCGAACTGATCGGCCTCGCGGAAACCATTTTCTGCACCTCAAACGGCTACATAGGAATGCGGGGAGCTTTTGAGGAAGGAAACCCCAGTTACCAGAATTTCACCATAGTTAACGGTTTTTACGAAACATGGCCCATCATATATGGAGAGGAGGCATTCGGGTTCACGAAGATGGGGCAGACCATAGTGAATGTCCCGGACTCAAAGATAATCAAGCTGTACGTGGACGACGAGCCCTTCTACCTGCCGACCGCAACCCTTCTTCACTTTGAGCGGTTCCTCGATATGAAAAACGGCGTGGTCGAGAGAAATCTCATATGGGAAATGTTCTCGGGCAAGCAGATATCGATAAGGTCAAAAAGGCTGGTTTCCCTAGAGCACCGCCACCTGGCCACCGTATCCTACGAAGTAACGGTTCTTAATGACAAGGCCCCCGTAATCATATCCTCGGAAATAGTCGATCACGAAAACTACGCGGAAAGCGACGAAGAACATCAGGTCCGCGGCAACGGAGGAGACCCGCGCAGGGCAAGCAGGCTTGAGCACCGGGTTCTTGAGCCCTGCATGAACGACGTGCGGGACACAAGCGTTATCCTCTGCCACTCAACACAAAACAGCAAGATGACGATTACCTCGGGAATCGAGCACACGCTTGAGACAAACTGCGACTTTTCCCATACAAGCAGGGCGGCAGATGACCGCGGGAAAGTGGTTTTCATGGTCGATGCCCAGAAGGGAGAACCCATAACTCTTACCAAGTACATGACCTATCACACCACCAGAACCGCACCGCACACAAACGAGGAACTTCGAGAGAGGGCGAGAAGAAGTCTTAAAAGAGCCAAGAAGTTCGGGTTCTCGGACCTGCTTGAGGGACAACGCAACTATCTTGACAAATTCTGGGAAAGAAGCGACATAAGCGTGGAGATGGACAGTGATGAGCAGACGGTGTCCTTCCAGCAGGCAATAAGATTCAGTCTTTTCCAGATGTACCAGTCTTCGGCAAGAGTGGAAGGAGCCGGCGTGCCGTCCAAGGGTCTCACCGGAGCGGGTTACGACGGTCATTACTTCTGGGACATGGAAATATACTTGATGCCTTTCCTTATCTACACCTCGCCTGGCATCGCCGAGAACCTTTTAAAGTTTCGCTACAGCATGCTTGACAAGGCAAGGGAATACGCAAAGAGACTTAACCAGAGGGGAGCGATGTTTCCCTGGAGAACCATAAACGGGGAGGAAGCATCCGCTTACTACGCTGCGGGAACCGCACAGTACCACATAAACGCCGATATAGTCTACGCGCTCAGAAAATACGTGAACGTCACGGGAGATCACGATTTTGTCTCCAAGTACGGAGTGGAAATTCTGATTGAAACAGCAAGGCTCTGGAACGATCTCGGGTTTTACTCGAACTCGGGAGAAGAAAAATTCGAAATACACGGCGTCACGGGCCCCGATGAGTACAACACCGTGGTAAACAACAACACCTACACGAATCTGATGGCCCGCGAGAACCTGAGCCTCGCCGCCGCCACGGTTGAAAAACTCAAGGAAACCGAGCCTGAACTTTTCAAAAGCCTCGCTCACAAAACCAACTTCCGCATCTCAGAAATCAAGGAATGGAAAAAAGCCGCCCGCCAGATGTACATACCGTACGACGAAAAGCTCGGGATACATCCCCAGGACAACTATTTTCTCGAGAAGGAAGAATGGGATTTTGAGAACGTGCCGGAAGACAAGTATCCGGTACTGCTCCACTACCACCCACTGGTCATCTACCGCCACAGAGTGGTTAAACAATCGGATCTCGTGCTTGCGATGTTCCTCCTTGAAAAGGAGTTCTCGCAGGAAGAAAAAAAACGGAACTTCGATTACTACGATCCTCTCACAACAGGAGACTCTTCTCTTTCAGCCTGCATACAGGGGACAGTAGCCGCCAAGGTAGGACAGATGGACAAGGCAATGGAATACGCGGAATACGCGGTTTTCATGGACTTGGGAGACATGGGACGAAATACCGTTGACGGATGCCATATAGCCTCCATGGGTGGAACATGGATGATGTTTGTGTTTGGATTTGCCGGGCTCGCCAACACGGGCAAAGCTCCCGAGTTCTCCCCCAATCTGCCCGAAGAGATGCTGCGGCTCAGTTTTTCCATCACGCTCCTGGGCAACCTGATAGAGGTAGACCTAAACCACTCCGAAGCCAGATACACGCTTAAAAGCGGAGAAGGGATAGCTCTTTCCCACGCGGGAGTCGATTTTGAAATCTCCCCAGAGAGCCCGACATTCGTAGCGAAAACCTGAAAAGCTGCTGAAGCTTCGCTCTAGACGCGGGACCTTATACAAATGGGCTTTGAACTGGAAAAAAAGGCGGGGATTGACGCCGTAACCAAAGCGGCAAGGGTCTGCGCACGAATGCGCGAGGAACCCGAGTTCCGTGAAGCACTTCACAAAACAGACGGCTCTCCGGTCACCCTTGCGGATTTTTTCGTGCAGGCGTTAATAAACGAGGAGCTCACAACCTCTTTTCCCGAGATCCCCATAGTGGCCGAGGAAACCTCTCTCTGTCTTGAGGGGGACTGCGGGGAAAAACTCAGAAATCATCTTAGCAAGCTTTTGCCCAAAAAGAACCCAGACGAAATACTGCGCGCGATCGACAGGGGAGATAACGAAGGCGGAGGCCGCGGAAGGTTCTGGACGCTTGATCCGATTGATGGAACAAGGGGTTTTCTTGCAAAACGCCAGTATGCAATCGCGCTCGCGCTGATTGAAGACGGAGAGGTCGTCCTCGGAGTGCTGGGGTGCCCGGAACTGGGACTGGATACAAGAGACGGTGGAAGTCAGGAAAAGGGATTTGTGTTTTTCGCCGAGAGGGGGCAGGGGTCCTATCAGGTCGCGCTTTCCGACGGTTTGCAGACGCGCATTTCGGTATCGGGCATCGCAAGGACCTCAGAGGCCGTTATGTGCGAATCGGCCGCAACTCCTGGCTCATCCTATGAATTCTCGGGAAAAATCTCCCGCCTCCTCGATATAACCGCAGAACCTGTAAGAATGGACAGCCAATGCAAATATGCGGTCTTGGCCAGGGGAGATACTTCCATCTACCTTCGCCCATCGCCGCGAAAAGATTACAAGGAGAACATATGGGATCACGCGGCGGGATATATCATCGTCAGGGAAGCCGGGGGAACTGTGACAGACTCTTCAGGTAAGCCTCTTGATTTCTCAGTCGGCAGAAAACTACACGAGAACAAAGGGGTCTTGGCAACCAATGGCGTTATCCATGAAGCAGTCCTGCGAGCGGTGGAAAAAACCGTCTCTAAAAAAAGCCATAAGGGTTAACAGATCAAGTTTCTTGTGAGAGAGAAAACGGCATTCCCTGAATCCGGCTTAATCAAAGCCTTCCAAAAAGTTGCTCCCGCGCTCCACCGGACCCCATAAAGCATAATTATTTCTACACCCACAAATAAACCACAATTATCACAACGGAAAGAACCACCCTGTAAACTACAAAAAGAGTGAACGACCTTGTCTTAACATAATCCAGCAGAAACCGGATAGCGAAAAGGGCCGAAATAAAAGAAGTCGCGACCCCGAGAGCAAACGACCATCGAAACATCTCCGCGTATCCAAGATGCCTGATCTCAAAAACCCCGGCCGCCACTATGACGGGTATGGCCAGAAGAAATGAGAAACGCGCGGCCTCTTCTCTTTTGTAGTTTCTGAAAAGCCCTCCGGTAATCGTAACACCCGCTCTCGAAGCTCCAGGCAGAATCGCAAAGGCCTGCGCCACGCCGAAAAAAAGCGCGTCGGCAAGGTTCATGTCCCGAAGGGTCTTACTTGCGGTTGTCTTCCTGTCGGAGACGTAAAGAAGGATCCCGAAACCCAGAAGAAATGCGGCTACAGGAACCGGATCGCGAAACACGCCTGAGGCGTAGCGCTCAAACAAAAACCCGGCCAAAACCGCTGGCAGGGTAGCAATTATGAGGTAGACCCCAATCTTTCCATCCTGACGGCCCTCGAACGAAAAAGATCCCAGGCCGCGGAAAAAATCCCGCACGATAAGCCCAAGTTCTACCCTGAAGCAGTAAAGAATCGCGAACAGACTTCCTACGTGAAGCGCAACCGTGAAAGGCAGACCCTGGTCCTCCCAGGAAAAAAGCCATGGGACCAGAAACAGATGAGCGGTGCTGCTTACCGGGAGAAACTCGGTTATTCCCTGTATTACCCCGAGAATTATCGACTGCGCTATCTCCAATTCCTAGCTCCCCGCGACACCGTTTTCTAAAACATCCCTGAGGTAAAAAGCCGTGTGTGAATCACTGACCCCGCATATCTGCTCGGGAGTACCGCAGGCCACAAGTTCTCCTCCATCCTCTCCGCCCCCGGGACCGAGATCAATCACATGGTCCGCGCACTTTATTATGTCCAGATTATGTTCTATCACAACCACGGTATTTCCGAGGTCCACGAGCCTTTGTACCACCGAAACGAGCTTCTGTATATCGTCGAAATGGAGCCCGACAGACGGTTCGTCAAGTATGTAGAGAGTTTTTCCGGATGCTCTCTTTCCAAGCTCTCTCGCAAGCTTTATGCGCTGCGCCTCCCCTCCGGAAAGGGTAGTCACCCGCTGCCCAAGTCTTACGTAGCCGAGCCCGACGTCGTTTAGCACCCTGAGCTTTCCCGAAATTTTCGGGATGCTCTCGAAAAACTCCGCCGCCTCCCTTATCGTCATGTCAAGAACGTCCGATATGTTCTTCCCCTTATACCTGATCTCCAGAGTTTCGTCGTTATATCTTTTCCCTCCGCACACCTCGCACGTAACGTAAACATCGGGAAGAAAGTGCATCTCGATTCTTACGGTTCCGCTCCCGCCGCACCCAGCACAGCTTCCTTGGGAGAGGTTGAAGCTGAAGCGGCCCGGCCCATATCCCATCACTTTTGACTCCGGAAGCATGGCGAAGATTTTTCTTATCTCGGTAAGCACACCGGTGTAGGTTGCGGGGTTTGATCTCGGGGTTCTGCCTATCGGGCTCTGATCAACCTTGATGACCTTGTCGAGATTCTCGGTGCCGACGATTCCTCCGTGAGGCGCAACGCGGTTTCGTCCCCTGTTAAGCTTTCTCGAGAGACCGCTGTATAGAGTATCAACGACGAGGGTGCTTTTCCCCGACCCCGAAACTCCCGTTACGCATATAAAAGTCCCAAGGGGAAAATCGACGTCGATTTTCCTCAGATTGTTCCCGAAAGCTTCACGCACACCGACCCGGGCAGCGGAGGATCGTCTCGATCCTGGAACCGGGATTTTCTTTTTCCCAGAAAGGTATTTTCCGGTAACCGAATCGGCGCAGCGGGAGATTTTTCCGACACTCCCCGAGCAGACGACCTCGCCTCCGAGCTCTCCGGCCCCCGGACCGACGTCAAGTACGAAATCCGCACTCTTTATGGTTTCCTCGTCATGCTCAACGACAATTACCGTGTTGCCCATGTCCCTTATGCTCTTTAGCGTCTCAACGAGTTTTTTGTTGTCCTTCGGGTGAAGTCCTATGGAGGGCTCGTCAAGCACGTACGTTATTCCCGTAAGCTTCGAACCCACCTGCGTCGCAAGCCTCACCCTCTGGGCCTCTCCACCCGAAAGGGTCGGAGCCGTACGGTCAAGACTCACGTAACCAAGTCCTATGTCCCCAAGAAAACCGAGCCGCGAGGATATCTCTTTTATTACTTCCCCCGCGATCTTCCTTTCTCTCTCGGAAAGCTCGAGGGATTCGAAATAAGGAGCGAGGTCGCAAACAGCCATCCCCGCAAGATCCGATATGGTCTTTTCCCTGAAAAGCACGGAGAGGGCTATCTTATTGAGCCTGGCTCCGTCGCACTCTCTGCACGGAACCGTCCTCATGTACTTTGAGAGTTTTTCCCGAAGCTCCTCTGACTGGGTCTGTGAATACCATTCCGTGAGCATGCCGACGATTCCCGGAAAGGTCGCGGCGTATTCCCTGAGTCTTCCTCTTCTCGCTTTCCTGAAGCTTATCTTCTCCGTCCCCGAACCGTACAGTATCTTTTGTTTGTGCAGGGCGGAGAGCCGGGAAAACGGCACGTCGAGCGCGAAGCCGTAATGCTCGGAGAGTCCCTCGAGCATCCGGGCAATGTATTTTGAATCCTCAAACGGTTTGATCGCTCCTCCAGAGAGCGATTTCTCCGGGTCTTCCACTATGAGTTCGGGATCAAAAAACGTCTCGAATCCAAGTCCCTGGCAGTTCACGCACGCGCCGTAGGGGCTGTTAAAGGAAAATAGCCTGGGGGATATCTCCGGGTAGTTTATCGCGCAGCGGGGACAGGAAAAATGTTCGCTGAAAGTAAGAGTCTTCCCACCTTCGATCTCGCATTTCAAAAGTCCTCCAGACCTTTTAAGGGCTAGGGAGACCGCGTCAGTCAGCCTTTTCGTTGAACTCTCCCCGCGCAGGACAATACTGTCCACCAGGAGTTCGATAGTGTGCTTTTTGTTGCGGGAAAGCTCTATATCGTCTTCAAGGTCATGGGTTTCTCCGTCGATTCTTACCCTCACAAAGCCTTCCCTTCTCATGTCTTCAAGCTCTTTTCTGTATATTCCTTTTCTTCCCTGAACTACCGGGGAATATACGGACACGGGTTTTCTGCCCGCTTCCTCGCGGATCCTCTCGATCATGCTAGAGGAGGTCTGGGAAGATATCTCCTCGCCGCACTCGTAGCAGTGGGGCTCTCCGACCACGGAGAAAAGCACTCGCATGTAATCATATATCTCCGTTATGGTCCCGACGGTCGAGCGGGGGTTCCTGTGAAAGGTCTTCTGATCGACCGAAACGGACGGAGAAAGGCCCTCGACGAAATCGACATCCGGCTTGTCAAGCTTCTCGACAAACTGCCTTGCGTAGGAGGAAAGCGACTCCATGAACCTTCTCTGCGCCTCGGCAAAAAGTATGTCGAAAACCAGAGAAGACTTTCCCGAACCGCTCACTCCCGTGACAACGGTGAAGCTTCGCCTCGGTATTTTGACGTCTATATTCTTGAGATTGTGCTCTCGCGCACCGACTATGCTTATGAACTTCAACCTGAAGGCTCCCCGGGGCAAAAATACGCAGATAAAATTACCCGATACTCGGGGAACCGTCCGCCGCCTGGGTGGCCTCAGTGAGGAACCGGGTGAAAATCAGTTCGGACAGGCGGGTCCGCTCAAGTTCGGGATGCCACTGAAACCCCATTACGCGGCCGTCTGTGGACTCAAACCCCTCGACCACTCCGTCCGGGGCCAAGGCATTTATCCGAAGACCCTCTCCCACTCTGTTTATCGCCTGGTGGTGATAGCTCTTTATATCGTATTGCTTCTCTTCCGTGAAACCGCTGAAGAGCGTGTCCGGAAGAACCGTGACCCCGTGAACCTCGCCCCCCTCATGACAAAGCGCATCGGGTAAAAGCGCTTTTATGTCTTGGTGAATCGAGCCCCCGTAAAAAACATTTATGAACTGCATGCCTCCGCATATCCCCAAAACCGGCATGTCTCTCTTAAGCGCAAGACGCAGGACACTGAACTCCGTTTCAGTTCTCTCGGGGCTCATCGGCTTTATGGCGGGATGTGGGGACTCACCGTAGAATTTCGGGTCCATGTCCCTTGAACCCGGTATCAAAAGCCCGTCAATAACAGAGACTATGTTGGACAGAAAATCCGAGCCTGAAGCTTCGGCAACAGTGGGAATCAGAACCGGCGCGCCACCGTAAAACTCAACCGCCTTCGAGTAGGCGGATTCTATAAGGTTTGATTTGTCCTCGAGATCAGTCGTTATGCCGATAAGCGGTCGTGCCTTCATATGCTCCTTTTCAAAGAGTCTTTTCTTCCGGTTAAAGGGAAGCGCCACCGACCATGGCTTCAAGCCTTGCAACCCTCTCTTCCGTAGGAGGATGGGTGCTGAAAAGCTTTGCGAAACCTCCCCCGATCATCGGGCTCACTATCATCATGTGAGCCGTGCTCTCGGCCGCCTGCTCGCTCACCTGCAGTGGAACTCTTGAGGCTCCTGCCTGAAGCTTTCTAAGAGCGTCGGCAAGATAGAGCGGATTTCCGCATATCTCGGCCCCGGTCTTGTCCGCCCCGAACTCCCTGGTTCTCGATATAGCCATCCTCACGATCATTGCCGCCATCGGGGCGATAATGGCCATAGCCAGAAGTCCCAGCATCCCTCCGCCTCTTCTGTCTCCTCCCCCTCCTCCGAAGATGGCCGCAAACTGCGCCATGTAGGCAAGATAGGTGATAGCGCCGGCGATTGTCGCCGCCACGGAACCGATCAAGATGTCTCTGTTTTTTATATGGGCAAGCTCATGAGCAATTACTCCTTTAAGTTCGTTTCTGTTCAAAAGACGCATGATCCCCTGAGTGACCGCTACAGCCGAGTGGTGCGGGTCCCGTCCCGTGGCAAAGGCGTTTGGAGCCTGCTCGGGGATTATGTAGACCCGGGGCATTGGAAGTCCCGCTATTTGGGCAAGTTCCTCGACATCGGAGTAAAGATCAGGCGCGTTGTCCCTTCCGACCTCGCTTGCTTTGTACATCTTGAGAACGATCTTGTCGCTCCACCAATAGCTCACGAAATTCATAACTCCCGCGAGAACAAGTGCTATCAAAGCACCATTTTTGCCACCGATCATACCTCCCACCCAAACCAGAATGGCGGAGAGAAAAGCAAGCAGAAAAAGACTTTTAAGTGTATTCATTTCCTAAAAATGCCTCCGAAATATTTCCATTTCTTTTGAAAGCCAAGTTTACGTTATATCGGAAAATATAATACTAGCACCAATAAATTCAACAAAACGGAGAAGCTAGCGTTAGGTTGAGGAATTCATCTGGTGACTCAGGTCAAAAATCGACTTTAAGTCCACTGGGTTTCCCGAAAGGAATTTCTGCGACTTTGCAGACTTTTCGCAAAATGGAGATTTTCCCATCAGTTGATGAATGGGTGCTTAACCACCATCCCCCGGGGAGTCGCCTAGCCACTTTACTGCCAATATCTCCTAGGTCCGTGCGATTTCGAGATAGGCGTTTATTTTTTCTGCCCGCAAGTTCTGGAGCTAAGCGCGCTAGGAAGGTTCCATCCCGTTCGGCAAGAATCTCAAAGATTTTTACGAACGCAGAAGCCACACTCTTCTCACCCCGATATTCTTTGCCTAAAAGGGAAAAAGAGGGGGTTTTCTCCCCCGGTTCTCTTGGAACGTGTTTCTTTGTCTTACGCGGTTTTATTTCAGTAGGAATCTCTTGTCTCAGTTCAGCGTTTTTGAAATTTTTCAGAAATTTTTCCACATCCGATCTCTCCGGGGCTGATGAAATCAGCGATGTTTCCTCAATCAAAAGATTGACGAGCTTATCGGAATCCCCGTCCAGCAGATTCTCCCAAGCGATTGAAATGTTTTTCTTCGCCTCATCCTTGGCAATACGCTTATCAAGATCACTCTCCGCATTTCTCTTGGCTTGCCCCGAACGCGTATTATCAAAGGAAGCGTAACGTGCCAACCCTTCAATCAATTCCTCAATTGAGTGTTCCTCGAAATCAAGAGTGCGTACAAGCCTTTCCTTATATTTTCCGGCAGCAAGGGGCAGATAAAATCTCCACAGTCTCCCATCAGTAAGAATTGCCAGGGGCGTGCCAGCGTGAAACGCATACTCAAAAAGCTGACGGTCCGCTTCCACTATATTTCCTACAGCCTTGACCTCTATTATGCATCGCAAACCCTCTTCCTTGCCCTCGGATATCTTGAGACCGTAATCAACCTTGCGCCCTTGGAGCCGATACTCGGGGCATACATACGAAGGGTTGTCCGCTGGCCAGCCCAAATGCTTAAGAACGGGTAAAACTATCATCATGCTGACTGTAGCCTCGTTCTCGTAGACGTTTTCCCCGAGTTTTTCTTTAACTGAAAATATAAATTCCGAGAATTGAGAAGAAATCATTTCCGAAATTCTAACAATTTCGCAGAGTTCGGTCAATTTTAAAGCGCAAAAGAAGCACAATGTTCATCGAAACGTCCTAAGTTTTGTCCCACGAACACCCTAACTGTGTATAATATCCAAGCAAAATGCCGAAGGATATTTTCCAAGACACAGTAGAACAAATAAAGAACTTCTACCGAGAACACGGCTATGAACTCGGCTGGAGGTTTCTCGCTTGCTCAAAAACTGTTCTGAAAAAGGATCCGAAAATAGCCTTTATTACATTGAATCCCGGCGGGAGTAGGACACGAAAAGATCACCCGTCGGCCAGTTGTGAAAAAGGCAGTCCCTACTTAGATGAAAGCTGGAAGGATCGAAATCCGGGAGAAAGTCCCTTACAAATACAGATTCAGAAAATGTTCGCCAAAATCCGCGAGAAGACAAATTACCAAGGGAGTACGCGCGAACTGATTGAATCGACTTTATCCTCCTCTTTTATACCTTTCAGGTCTCCAAGCCGGAATGACCTGAAGCACAAAAAAGAAGCTTTTGACTTCGGAGAAAAGATATGGCTAAAGATACTGGAAACTGTTCAGCCGGAGTTGTTTATATGTATTGAGAAAGAAACAGCCAAACGTTTAAGAAAAATAATCGAAACCGCTTACAACCTGCCTGAAAGCAGATCGTCCAAACTGCCAACAGGATGGAGCAACAGCATCAACTACACTGCCGATATCTTTGAGTTCGGCAGTAACTCCGAGGTCAAGCTCCTGAGACTTCCCCACCTGTCTACATACAAGCTTTTCTCAAGAAAAGAATGCGAAGAAAAAATCGAGGATATCTTTACGCAGTTCTGCGGCAAACCGTAATCTCCAGGTCAAAATCCTGAACAGCGCCCAGAACAAAATTCTAAGATTTTCCTCCCGTTTATCCGTCGGATTCTGACGGTTATACTTGGCACTGAAAAACCACTCGGGTGATTTAGAAAAATGTCTCTTCTAAGTTCAAAAAAATACGAGGTGATAGTGATCGGAGCCGGCCACGCGGGCTGCGAGGCGGCACTCGCTGCGGCCAGAATAGGCTGCACGACTCTGGTTCTCACGGCGAATATAGACACAATCGGGCTTATGTCGTGCAATCCTTCAATAGGGGGCGTCGGAAAAGGTCACCTGGTAAAGGAAATAGACGCGCTTGGCGGCGAGATGGGAAAAGCCGCCGACACCGCGGCCATACAGTTCAGGAGACTAAACACCCGAAAGGGAGCGGCGGTGCAGGCAACCAGGATACAGGCCGATCGCCAGAGCTACAGGACCTACATGAAAAAGGCCCTTGAGGGCGAACCCAATATAGAGATAAAACAGGCGATGGTCGAGGAGTTTCTGGTCGACGGCAAAAAAGTCGCAGGTGTTAAAACCGCCCTCGGGGAGAAGTTCTTCTCAGACACCGTCGTAGTCACCCCAGGAACATTTCCGGGAGGACTCATACACATAGGACTTACCCGGATCTCGTCGGGCCGTGCCGGGGAAGCGGCCGCAGGAGCCATATCGAATTCCTTTGCGGATCTGGGCTTCACAACGGGCAGGCTTAAAACCGGAACCCCTCCGCGCTTTGACGGAAGGACCATAGAGTGGGACAAGCTTGAGAGACAGGACGGGGACGAGGATCCAGTGCCTTTTTCCTTTTCCCCCGGAAAAATCACGGCCGAGCAGATGCCGTGCTACATAACCTACACGAACGAGGAAACCCACCGCGTGATAAACGAAAACATGGACAAGTCGCCTCTTTACTCAGGCCTGATAAAGGGGATAGGTCCCAGATACTGTCCTTCCATAGAGGACAAGGTAGTGAAGTTCCCCGACCGCAACCGCCACCAGATATTCCTCGAGCCGGAGGGGAGAAACACCTATGAAATCTATCCCAACGGAATTTCAACCAGCCTTCCCATCGAAGTCCAGCATGAGTTCTCAAGAACCATGGAAGGGCTCCGGAATGTGGAAATAATGAGGCCGGGATACGCGGTTGAATACGACTTTCTCGATCCCACGCAGCTCGGCATGACTCTTGAATCGAAACTTCTCGCAAACATATTCTTCGCGGGACAGGTGAACGGAACCACGGGCTACGAAGAGGCGGCGAGCCAAGGACTCATGGCGGGCATAAACGCGGCGCTTCGGGTGAAAGGCAAGGATCCTTTCGTACTCGGGCGCTCGGAGGCCTACATAGGAATCCTGATCGACGATCTGGTCACAAAAGGGGTTGACGAGCCCTACAGGATGTTCACCTCGAGGGCCGAGTACAGGCTCATACTTAGGGAGGATAACGCCGACCTTAGGCTCGGGGAGCTGGGACACGGCATAGGACTTCTCGGCGACGAGCGGATGGAGGAGTTTCGCGCCAGAAAGACCGCGCTTGAAAGCGAACTTGCGAGGCTTGAGAACGAAAAGGTGTTTCCAAACGAGAAGACAAACAGGATTCTTGAGAATCTAGGTTCCCAGAGAATCAGAAAGCCCCAGAGCCTAAAAGAGATACTGAGAAGGCCCGGCTTCACGTACGAAATGCTCGGCTTTATAGACTCCGCAGCGAATCCTGACATCCCCCCGAAGCTTGGAGCGCAGATAGAGATGGAAGTGAAATACGAGGGCTACATAAAAAGGCAGAAAGAAGAGGTAGGGAAATTACAGAAATTCGAGAGCATGAAAATCCCGGAGACGTTCGAGTACGGCAACATCCCGGGACTTTCAAATGAAATCGTTCAGAAACTCTCAAGAATAAAACCTGAATCGGTTGGGCAGGCAAGCCGCGTTTCAGGTATAACGCCCGCCGCTATATCCGTTCTGCTTGTGCATATAAGGAAAACGCGGGGGCTTGAGCAGGAAGCTCAGTTAAAATCAAGCTCCCCGTCGTAAAGGCTGTCGGCTCCCTCCATCTCTTCAAGCTCCTGCTCGTAAAGCTCCATGGCGTCGCAGTCGCTTCCGATGTAACCGGAACCGTCCGGATCCTGCATCATCTCCACAAGATCTCTTACTTTTTTCTCATTCCTTCTCTTAGTCATTTGGTCCCCCCTGAAAAAATTTTACATAGATTATAGAAACAGTTTTCACAAATGCAACAGTACTGACAAAAAAATTTGTTAGCCACTTGGCGCAATCAGAACACCTCCCCGTTCGTCTTTAATAAGTAACCACTCATGTTAAAGGAGGTGCACAACATGAAGAGCATTACGGTAACACTGGTCTTGCTGGCTTTCACTCTGACCGCATTTGCCGCGAACGACCCGAGCATCAAAGGGGAGAAGCGCCGCGCGATCCAGGCAGCGATGCAGGAACACATCGGCCAGAACACTGTGAACGGACATTACATCCTGTATGATACAATCACGGATGACGTACTCAAGCTGAAACTCGCAAAGTTACATGACGGGATCGTGAAAAAGGCCGATTACTACGTCAGTTGCGCAGATTTCCACGACCGCGACGGCACTTATTTTGACCTCGATTTTATGGTGATCGAAAAAGACGGCAAGTTCAGAGCGCTACAAGGCATTGTACACAAGGTCGGGGACGTCAAACGGAAGTATCATCTGGAAGACTGAGGCAGGCACGAAAACACAGAAACTCGGAAGCGGCAGAGGCGGCCGGGGTTGTGCCTAGCCGCGCGAAGCCATGGCGGAATTACCATCACTCAGTGCAGAAGAACTGTTACAGAGCGGATTTCAGTATGCCTACGCACTCACGCATCACTATCATGATGCTGAGGATCTAGTGCAGGCTGCCTGGCTAAAATTGCATCAACGGTATGGAACGGTGACAACGAAGGCTCTTTTCTTTACAACTATCCGAAACCTATACATAGACCAATACCGCAGACGGAAACGCATCCGGTTTATCACGCTCACCGACGAACATGAGCACTTCTCGGCTTCAGGAAAGACCGCTAGAGAAGAAACAAAGGTCGTGACAGAGCAGATGCTCGCCAAGCTGCGGGACATTGAGCGGGAAGCCCTGTTTCTACATATCGTCGAGGGTTACTCCGCTAACGAAATTGCCACCCTCACCGGTAGACCGCGGGGAACTGTTCTAAGTCTTATTCATCGAAGCAGAAAGAAACTGGCCGCCTTGGATATGGATGATTGAGTATCATGAAGAATCTGGAGCAAGAACTCAAAAACTACTATCAAAGCAAGCGCCTTGCGTCGCACAGGGTCGCGGCAATACAAGCCTCCGTCCACAAGACGGGCAAAACCCGCCACCGTGTTTCTTATCTTATCCCGTTGGCCGCAACCGTACTGCTGACAATTGGAATTGGGTTATGGTTGTACATGAGTACGGACAGCAGCTTTACCCATGAGGTGGTCTCCGAGATCGGACACAATCACCACCAACACGGCGCACTGATGGTAGAATCAGGCCAGTACGGCGTTGTACAGGCCGCTCTCAGTAAGTTGGATTTCTCCATTCGACCCCGTCGGGACGAGTTGGTTAAGGATTTCGTCCTCGTAGGCGGCAAGTACTGCACCATTCAGGGTTCCCGTGCAGCCCAATTGAAGTTGAGGCACCGCAAAACCCAAATTATTCATACCTTATATGTCTTGCCGATGGCGGATGAAATAAAAGATATCGAACCGGGTGTCTATAAAACGAACGGCTTACAAGTAGAACTGTGGACTGATCAGTTACTTCTCTACGGCCTTGCCCACGGTCAATAATCGATTAGAATTGCGGAAAAATTTTTACGTGCGCAAACGCCCCTATTCAGAGGCTTTTCCAGAGCTCTGTCCTTGCCTTATAAGCTCGAGCATCCGCGCCGGATCGTCTGTCGGCAGTCGGCACTCGTAATTTGAGCACACATGCGCCGCGGTTTTTCCGTTAAGGGGCTCGTGGCCCCGCGTGTAGGGGGCAATTCCTGAAATCTCCTCTCCATTTGCCTCGTCTTTCAATATCACCACCTTGTTCGGCAAGTACTCGCCCGAGAGTGCTTCAAGAAAACGGCGGGTTTCGGGAGAGTTCCTGTCTCCGGCTATGACTATCTCAAAAGAAGGACCCAGCATGAAGTCAAGAGAGTTCATGTGCATCGAAAAAGAAGCGGGGTGCCTTGAGATCTGAGAGGAGAAAGCCGCGGCCATCCGGGCCGCCCTGTCTTCAAGCTCGGGGTCGCCGGTGAGTCTAGCTATTTTCAGGATGTTAAGCACGGAAACCGAGTTTCCGGACGGAAGCGCCCCGTCGTAAATTTCCTTCTGTCTGGTTATCAGGGCTTCGCCGTCATCGGCAGTGAAGAAAAAACCCGAAAACTCCTCGTCCCAGAAATGCTCGAACTGATCCCGGCACAAAGAAATCGCCAGAGCCAGATATTTTTCATCGAAAACGCTTTCGTAGTATTCAAGAAGGCCCCATATGAAAAAAGCGTAGTCATCAACGCTTGCCATTATGCCCGCTTCGCCCTCGCGGTAGCGGTGAAGCAGCCTTCCGTCACGGACAAGGTTCTGCATTATGAATTCTATCGAGCCCCGCGCCGCGTCAGAATACCTTTTCTCCCTGAAAGCCGCCGCCGCTTTTGAAAACGCCGCTATCGCTATTCCATTCCAGTCCGTGAGCACCTTGTCGTCCTTATAGGGATGCACTCTCTTTTCCCTGCTGGCAAAAAGCTTCTCCCGCAGATCCTCAAGTCTTTGCTCAAGCTCCTCGGCGCGGAGTCCGAGCCGAGCGGCCGTGTCGTCCAGAGGTGCTTTCAGATGAAATATGTTCCTGTCGGTCTGCTCTCCCGTAGCCTCGTCCTCGAAATTTCCGTCGCGAGAAAGATTGTAGACCCCGCAGAGAAGCTCCGCGTCCCCCTCTCCCACAAGCTCCTCTACTTCCTCCACGGTCCAGAGATAAAACTTGCCTTCCTCCCCTTCGCTGTCGGCATCTTCGGCCGAGTAGATGCCTCCCTCGGGGGAAGTCATGTCACGAATCAGGTATTCAAGTATTTCCCTCGCCTTTTTTTCATAAAACGGGTTTTTCGTGATTTGCCACGCTTCCGTATACGTGATTGCCGCAAGCGCCTGGTCGTAAAGCATCTTCTCGAAATGGGGAACGAGCCACTGCGGGTCAGTCGAATACCTGTGAAAACCGAAGCCCACGTGGTCGTATATACCGCCCCTTCCCATGGCAAGAAGCGTCCGCTCGACCATCCTCAAAGAAGCATCTTTCCCGGTGCGCCCGTAATATCTCATCAAAAACATCAGGTTGTGGGGAGTCGGGAATTTAGGGGCTCTGCCGAAGCCGCCTTCATCGGGATCAAAAGTCGAAAGAAAATAACTGTAGGCCTGATCAAGGGTTTTCTCGGTAAGCAGGGAAGTCCCGACTCTCCGCAGAGAGTCCCCCAAGCTCGAGACAGCGTCGGTTATCTGCCGAGCCGACTCCAGCACCTCGTCCTTTTTGTTCTCCCAGAGTTCCTTTATCGCCGGCACAAGCTCCTTCATTCCTACCCTCCCGTAACGGTTCTCCTTCGGTATGTAGGTTCCGGCGAAAAAGGGTTTCCCCTCGGGCGTCATGACTATGTTGAGTGGCCACCCGCAGCTTTTCCTTGAAATCACGTGACAGACGGTCATGTATATGTTGTCGATGTCCGGGCGCTCCTCCCTGTCAACCTTGATGGAGACGAACGCATCGTTCATGAGCCCCGCCACCTCCGGGTCCTCAAAGGATTCGCGTTCCATCACGTGGCACCAGT
>JAJEGO010000067.1 GCA_022819805.1 Candidatus Dadabacteria bacterium | reverse complement strand
TGACAAGAAGTTTAAAAAAGTGCCGGAGGCAGTTGCTGCCTGATTATGGGAAAAACAGTATGGAAAAACTCGGAAAAAGTTTTTGAAAAATAAAATCGTTATATAAATTTATCGCTTGATAAAAGGTAGGAAGTCCCCCTATCTTTCATTGAACCGGTTTTTAAATTGTCTTCCTAAAAACAAAACCGGAACGGAGAATTTCAGGAAAAAAGACATGAAACTGAACAGATATGAATTTCGCTGCGTTCTCGTAGTAGGAACGATCATCGCGCTTAGGCTTCTGGGAATATTCCTGATAGTCCCCGTTTTCAGCATATACGCCGTAAACTACGAGGGAGCAACCCTCTCATCCGCAGGAGTCGCGTTTGGAATATACGCACTTACCCAGAGTCTGCTTCAGATACCGTTCGGCATGGCAAGCGACAGGTTCGGAAGAAAGCCGGTAATAGTGTCGGGACTTATGATTTTCTGTCTGGGAAGTGTTCTCTGCGGTTTCGCGGACAATATCTGGGAACTCATAATAACCAGGGCTCTTCAGGGAAGCGGCGCGATAGGCGCGGTCGCCCTAGCCACCCTCGGAGATTCCACAAGAAACGAAGTAAGGGCACAGTCTTTTATGCTGACCGGAATAATAGTCGGGGTCGCATTTATAATTTCACTGGTAATCGGCCCGGTACTCGCAACGAAATTCGGTTTCGAGAGTCTTTTCTTCATACTCGCGGCCCTGGGTTTAGCTGCGATTCTAGTTGCTCTTTTCATGTTTCCCAAACTTCCAAAGAAAAAAACGGGGAACCGAAAAGAACTTCTTCTCAAGCTCAGGGAACCGGAAATTGGAAGAATTCTTTCCTCAACCTTCATAACTTCCCTTACCCTTAACCTTATTCTGTTCATCTACCCTCTGGACTGGGGAAATCTCGGCACCGGACCTGAAGACCTGTGGTTTGTCTACCTGGTAATACTCGCCCCGAGTGCGCTTCTGGTTAACCTCTACATCAGGATTTCCGAGACGAGAAAAACTCTCAGACAGGCAGCTCAGTTCGGGCTTTTCTTTTTAGTGGCCGCTTTTTTAATCTATCTGCTTCGGGGATCCGACAGCACCACCCTCTACGTCGCTGGAGGGGTGTTCTTTTTCGGGTACACCATATTTCAGTCCATACTCCCCGCGTTTGTCACGCAGAGAGTTTCCTCTGAGAACAGGGGGTTTCTCTCCGGTTTTTTCAATCTGGCGAATTTCATGGGGGCCTGCGTGGGTGGAATGTCCTCCGGCATACTTTACCAGACCCACGAGTCTCTGCCCTTGATATTCGGTCTTCTGTTCTTGGTTCTGTGGAAATTTATCGGACTCCCCAGGCCGCCGCTGGAACAGGCTGAAGAAAAATGAAGATATACACGCTTGAGAGAACGGAGCTTTTGCCGGTTTCTCTTGAAACGGCCTGGGGGTTTTTCTCCGACCCGAATAATCTTCCGAAAATCACTCCCCCGGAACTTAATCTGCGCATAACATCCGATACGGAAGAAAAAATATATGCCGGAATGATAATCACCTACACCGTAACTCCCATCCCCTTTTTCAGAAGCGCCTGGGCAACGGAGATAACCCAGGTTGACTCACCAAACTATTTTGTTGACGAGCAACGATTCGGACCCTACAAATTCTGGCACCACAAGCATTTTTTCGCGGAAGCCGGAGATAAAACGGAGATCCGGGACCTTGTTCACTACTCCCTGCCGCTTGGTCCGGTCGGAAGGTTGGCGAATCTGTTTTTCGTAAGCAGGAAACTGGATTTCATATTCAATTACAGAAGCACTCAGCTGCGGAAACTGTTTGGAAACTGAAAGAAAACATGGGGTTCTCCTGACCGAACACCAGCTTGAAGTGCTATACGGCGCAGGGTAGATTAGAGGGTTAGGTTTGCGCGCAGAGGGGTTCAGAAATCACATGATCGAAAAGATCCCCCCGAGTTCAGCCTTTGGTTATATGATGAGTATCCTGCGTGTGCTAACCGCGTTGCAAGACACGCATTTGCCACGGAGTATCCAACTGGCAAGTTGCCCTCCGCTTCACTCGTGGGGAGGCGGCAGACATTGACCTGATGGACTACCAGAGCAAGGAGACAGCAGATGTCCACGCATGACCCGTCGCACTCCGCAGAACAGACCGACGAAACACCCCAGAGGATAAGCGTTACTGCGGTCCGGCAGATGGTTATCTCCACGGCCGTAATGGCGCTTGTGCTTATTTCACTCACCGGGGCATTCGTCATTATGAGAAATACCCAGCAAATGGTTGAAGCGCAAGAAAATAAATACCTCTCATACCTTCTGGCCGATGAACTGCGCCAGAGCTCCGACGACCTCACGCGCATGGTACGAACTTACGCCGAGACCGGTGACGAGCGCTACAAAGAATGGTTCCAAGATATTATCGATATCAGAGAGGGAAGGCTTCCTCGTCCCGAGAGATATCACAGCATATACTGGGACTTCGTGGTATCTACGGGTGTTCCGCCACGTCCAAGCGGCCCTCCGGTGGCCCTTAAGGCGCTTATGAATAAACAGAATTTCACCGACGTCGAACTTGATTTTCTGGCAACGGCCCAGAATGAATCAAACTCCCTGGCCGAGCTGGAAGCCCAGGCAATGAATGCAATGGTTGGCCTTTATAAAGATGCCTCCGGCAATTACACGGTTAGAGGAAGGCCGGATCCTGCTCTCGCAAGCCGACTGCTGCACGGCGAAGAATATCACATGGCAAAGAAACGAGTTATGCTCCCGGTGGAAAAGTTCTTTGACTCCGTAGAAAAAAGGACAACAAAAGATATCAAGCGTTTTCAGGAAAGAGAAGAACTGCTGGTTTTCATGTTGATTGGAACAACCTGCTTCGCAGCCATGCTCGCCATTGTTTCCATCATAATGATGGCCGATTCCGCAAGGAAGTTATAGAGGTATGCATACTCGCCGGATGAAGCAAAACTGACTTCGCATTTGATCATAGCAGTTTCGGACTTCGAAGACCTGTTAAAAATTGAAAATCAACCCCGTAGAGCTTAAACCCGGAGGAAAACCGTGAATTTTTCCGAATACAAAAACAAAAGAGAAAACGCCCCTTTAATATCCTTTGAGGTGTTTCCTCCGAAAGACGACTCCGAATTTGAGAAACTCAAAGGCACTCTCGCAAGACTCGCCGAGTTTTCTCCAGGCATCATAACGGTAACCCATGGTGCCATGGGAAAGGGGCGCAAAAGAACCCTTGAGGTCGCCTCCTACGTAAAAAACGTTATTGGAACGGAAAGCGCCTGCCACCTTACCTGCATAGGATCTTCCGAGAGAGAAATAGATCTTATGCTTGAGGGGATAGAACGGGAGAAGATACACAACATAGTGGCGCTCAGGGGAGATATTCCGACGGAAAACGGAGAAGAACTGCTATCCGGAGGAGCTTTTCAGCACGCAAACCAACTTGTGGAACATATAAGAAAGTATGAGGAAGGAAAGCCGCAGCGGTTTTCCCTTGCCGTTGCGGGCTATCCGGAAAAACACATTGAATCCCCGAGCTTTGAGGAGGACATAGCGAATCTGAAAAAGAAAGTTGACGCCGGGGCCGACATCATAATCACCCAGCTTTTTTTCGATAACCGTTACTATTTTGATTACGTCGACAGGGTTAGGGCGGCGGGAATATATCTCCCCGTTATCCCGGGCCTTATGCCCGTGCTCTCATCAAGGCAGGTGATAAGAATATCCTCGCTTTGCGGAACGGAAATACCCGCATCACTTAAAAACAAGCTGGATGATGCAGGAGACGACAACCGCAAGGCGGTGGAAATAGGAATCGCCCAGTGCAGGGACCAGGTAAGGGAACTTATCGACAGGGGAGTGCCGGGAATTCATTTCTACGTTCTTAACAGAACCTCTCACATAGAAAAAATTCTGGAATCCGTCTGATGCCTGAAACGAAAAAGATTTTTGATGAAGTGGCAAGTCACTACGACTGGCTAAATACTCTGTTCAGCCTCGGAATCCACAAACTCTGGAGAAAAAAGCTGGCGGATGAATTGCGCGGTGCAGAGTACAATCTGGACATAGCAACCGGGACTGCAGAAGTCGCGATCGAGGTTGCGAAAAAACACCCCTCGACCAAAACGGTTGGGATCGACCCCAGCATGAACATGCTGCGGATAGCGAAAAAAAAGATCGAAGATTTTAATTTCAGGGAGAAAATAGCGCTCGTGTCAGCCGCGGCTGAAAATCTTCCTTTTGCGGAAAAACAGTTCGACTCGGTTACCATAGCCTTCGGCATAAGAAACACTGTCGATCACGAACTTTCCCTGAGGGAAATAAGAAGGGTCCTGAGGGAAAACGGAAAACTTTTCATACTTGAATTCGCGATCCCGACAAATCCCGTTTTCAAACCCATTTACATGATTTATTTCAAAGTCCTGATGCCCTTTGTCGGAAGCATTTACGGCAGGGGCAAAGAATACAAATATCTGGCTGAATCCGCCTCTTCATTTCCTCAGAGAAAAAATTTCATCCGGGATCTTGAAAGCGCGGGGTTTCGCGACTGTGGATACTCAGAACTTACCATGGGAGTAGTGGCGCTTTATCGCGCAACCAGATAAAAAGCGGCTCCCGGTTCTTTAACTACGGGTAAAGCCTGTCTATGCTCCAGCCGCCATCGGGAGAAGGAATGTATCTGAACCGGTCATGAAGCCTGTTTTTTCTTCCCTGCCAGAACTCAAAGCGCACAGGGCTCACTACGTATCCTTTCCAGAAGTCAGGCCGCTCTATACTCTTTCCCTTCCATTCAGAGCGAAACTGCTCGTATTCCTCCTCAAGCAGCTGCCTGCTTGCGAGAACTTCGCTCTGCTTCGAAACACGCGCTCCTATGCGGCTTGGACGAGGTCTTGAGGCGAAGTATTCATCGGCTTCCCGCTCGGGTAGAAGTGAAACTTCTCCGTCCACTTTCACTTGCCTTTCAAACTCGGACCACCAGAAGCAAAGAGAAGCAACAGGATTCTCGGCCATATCCCTGCCCTTGCGGCTAAGGGAACTCGAATAGAAGGAAAAACCCCTTTCGTCGTACCCCTTGAGAAGAACAACTCTCGAGGACGGAATACCTCCCGCTCCCACGGTTGATAGAATAAAAGCGTTTGGAAAATCGATTTCCGCCTTGAGAACTTCTGCGTACCAGATGTCAAACTGAACGAACGGATCGTCGTCAAGATCTTTTCTCTCAAGCTTACGTTTAAGGTACTGGCGTGAATGAAATTTACTTTTCTTCGACATTTTACTCCAAAACAATATCTTCAAGCGCGGAATCTAGGTCTTTGTACAGGAACTCATACCCGGAGGAAAGAAGTTTTTCGGGGAGAACCATGCTGCCGGCAAGAATCGTGCAGCGGCCCATTTCTCCGAAAAAAAGCCGTATGGCAAACGCGGGAACCGCGAACCACGCAGGCCTCCGCAGAATCCGTGCAAGCGTTGTGGTAAACTGCCTGTTAGTCATCGGACTTGGCGATACCGCGTTAACAGGCCCCTTTACCTCCTCATGTTCCAGCAGATAAACAATTATCCGCGAAATATCTTCTATAGAGATCCAGCTTAGGTACTGCTGACCGCTTCCAATAACTCCCCCAAGTCCCATCTTAAAGGGAAGCAGCAAAGAACTCAGTATCCCTCCTTTGGGGCTTAGGACAACACCTGTGCGCAGATTTATGACCCTCACGCCGAGGTCAGAGGCCCTGTTCGCCTCTTCCTCCCACTCGCGGCAAACATCAGGGAAAAACCCAGAGCCGATCGCAGAGCGCTCAGTGAGTCTTTCTTCCCCCCTGTCCCCATAGTAACCGATTGCCGAGGCGCAGATGAAGGTCTTGGGGGGATTCTGAAGTCCAGAGAAAAGATCTACCAGATAGCGGGTGCTGAGCACCCTGCTCTGCCGTATTGAATTCTTTTTCTCCTCGGTCCATCTGCCTATTATATTCTCCCCTGAGAGATGAACTACTGCGTCAAAACCCTCAAGCAGGGATGGATCGCTGACATGGCCCCCCTGCGGGTCCCAGAAAATCATATTCTCCCCTTCCCTGTGCGATCTTACGAGACGCCATAGTTCAAAGGAATCCGAAGAAACGGCGTTAAGAAAATGGGTTCCTATGGTTCCGCTGGATCCTGAGACAAGTATCTTCATGTTCCTAGTTAAAAAATCCGCTCACGACGCAAAGGCATCGATCAGTCGTTCCTGATACTCCCTTACCTCCCTGAAATCAAGAAAATAGTGCGGAGCGCTGAGCACAGGAAGGTCAATATATCTTCTGTACTCTTCTACTTTCTCCCTGCAGTGCTCAGCATCCCCCACAACGGCAAAAGCATCGACCATCTCGTCACTCACCCCTTCTATCATCGCCCGGACATCTTTTCTGCGAAAAGCATCCCTTATCCCTTTCACCTCCTCCGTAAAGCCGTGAAGCCTGAAAGGAGGATCGTAGGTTTTTACCGTGGCATAAAACGCGACGGTAGCCCGGGCGGCTTCTCTCGCCCTCTCCCAGTCATGCGAGACGGCGCAGGTGATTATCGAGCACTTCATGAAATCCCCGTTTTTTCTCCGTTCTTCGAGTTTACCTTCAAGCGAAGGTGAAACTACTTTCTTTATATACTCAAGCGAACAGACCACGTGCCCCACGTAGCCGTCCGCGATTTCGGCAGCAGCGCTGACCATACCGCTTCCTATGCCGGCCACGAATATCGGTATCTTTTTCCTGGTGGGCTCAAAAGCTCTTTTATAACCCTTTGTGTTTATACGGTAGAACTGCCCCTCAAAAACAATCTCACTGCCCGTATGAGCCCCCGACAGGATTTCCCTTATTAATCCAACACATTCCCTTATTCTCGCAACAGGCCTGTCCCCATAGAAAACACCGTGGAAATTCTCGTTTGTTCTCTTTGCCCCGGTACCGAGACCCAGTATCAATCTTCCTGAGCTTATTTCGTCAAGATCAAGAGAAGTAATGGAGGTAGTAAGCGGGCTTCTCACAAAGGCAAGAGCAACGGCGGTACCAAGTTTTATTTTAGAGGTAACGGGAGCAACAGCCGAGAGCTGCTGAAAAGGGGTCCTGTAAAGTTCTGTGGCCCAGATGGAGTGAAAATTCGCTTTCTCGGCGGCAACAGCAAGATCCTTGAGTTCTTCAATTGACCCCGCATCAAGTATAAACCCGACTTTTCTCATCAGGTCTATTATAAATAATAGGGGACACGGAAAAAACCCGCCCAGACCGTGCGGGGGAAAAAACGGAGGGATTTCTTATAAAAGTGGAGGGGGGAGGAGAGTTTAATCCTCGGTCTTCTCCGGAGAATCCGCTTGCTCCTGCGGTTCGGGGGGCTCGGGCTCGGCAACCTCGGCTTCACCCTGCTCGTCCGCCCGCTTCTCTAGGGCTTCCTCTTCCTCGACCAGACCAGGTTCTTCTGCGGATTTCTTCTTCGAACCTTTCTTTGATGCAGTCTCGGTCACCTCAGCCTCACCCTGTTCGTCCGCCTGACTCTCTAGAGCTTTCTCTTCCTCGACCAGGCCGAGTTCTTCTGCGGATTTCTTCTTCGAACTTTTCTTCGATGCAGTCTTAGCCTCTGCTTTGGGCTTTGCCTTTCGCCTTTTTCTTTTGGCCTTGTACTCCTCGGTTACGAGCTCGATAAGGGAAATGGGGGCGTTATCCCCTCTTCTGTAGCCAAGCTTGACTATCCTCGTGTAGCCGCCGGGGCGCTCCATATATCTCTCGGCAAGTTCAGAGAAAAGCTTCTCCACAACGGCGCGGTCCCTTATATAGCCCAGAGCCTTTCTTCTCGCGTGAAGACTGCCGTCTTTACCAAGGGTCACGAGCTTCTCCACAACCCTTCTTATTTCCTTGGCTCTTGTGTCCGTCGTGTTTATCTTGCCGTTACGCAGAAGGTCGGTAGCCATGTTGCGGAACATGGCCTTTCTGTGCTTCGTTGTAACTCCCAGTTTTCTTCCCGATTTTCTGTGTCGCATCTTCTTACCGTATACGGACCCTGATTACTCCACGGGACTCTCAGAATTCCGCTTCTCCTTTTCCTTCTCAAAAACCTCAGTGTCTATAGCCATTCCGAGACTCAATCCCATCTCATTAAGCCTCGCGGTAACCTCTTCAAGGGAAGTTTTTCCGAAATTCTCAAGATCAAGGAGATTCTGTTCCGTTTTCTGAACCACTTCTCCGATGTACTGTATTTCCGCCCTTTTAAGACAGTTTATAGACCTTACCGACAGCTCCACATCCTCTATAGGGATAAAAAGCTTGTCGTCGGTGCCGCTTATACCCATTGACTCCTCTTCTTCCACCTTGTCTACAAGCTCCTCGTCGAAATCAATGAAGACGCTTAGCTGCTGCTTGATAATCTTTGCACTGTAGGCAAGCGCCTCTTCGGGAAGAATCGTGCCGTTTGTCCATATCTCGACTGTCAGTTTCTGATAATCGGTTCTCTGTCCTACCCTGGCGTTGGTAACCGTGTAATTAACTTTTTTAACGGGAGAGAAGAACGCATCAACATGTATAAGGCCTATTGACTTATGGGTTTCTCTTCTCGACACCGGCTCGTAGCCGCTTCCCATCTTTACGGTGAGTTCCATGTCAAGCTTCGCTTCATCCCCCAAAGTCGCTATGTGCTGTTCACCGTTAACAACTTCCACCATGTGGGTCGTGGTTATGTCGGACGCCTTGATTTCTCCAGGGCCCTCCACGTTCAGAGTTACCGTCTGCGGATCGTAGGTATGCATTTTGAGATCCACGTTTTTCAGGTTCAGTATGATCTCGGTAACATCTTCCATAACTCCCGGCATTGTAGAGAACTCGTGCGATACCCCATCTATCACGACGGCAGTAATCGCGGGACCCTGTATTGAGGATAGGAGAACCCTTCTTAACGCGTTGCCAAGCGTAATGCCGTAACCCGGCTCCAGAGGTTCACAGATAAATTTGCCGTAGAAAGGAGTCGATACCTGCTCGTCTTTTTCAAGCGCTTTGGGGTACTGCAAATCTCTCCAGTTTTTCTGAAAATTCTCCAAGCTTCATCCCTCCGTCTGTTCCAAGCTTTTCTAAACCCTTGAGTAGAACTCGACGATCAACTGCTCATCTATTGGAACAGTCACGTCCTCTCTCTCGGGAAGCTTGGTTACAACCCCGCTGTAATTCTCCCTGTCAAGCTCAAGCCACTGGGGAAAGCCCCTTCTCTCAAGACCTTCAAGAGACTGGTTTACATGCGGATTGCTTCTGGTTTTTGCCTTTATCTCTATTTTGTTCCCCTCCTTCACGCTGAAAGAGGGAATATCTACTCTTCTGCCGTCTACAAGAACATGTCCGAGCCAGACCAGGTGTCTGGCCTCGTTGCGAGAGCTCGCAAACCCGAGCCTGTAGACCACGTTGTCAAGCCTTCTCTCAAGAAGCAGTATAAGCATGGCGCCGGTCACTCCGCTTCTCCTCGCCGCCTCGGCAAAATAACCGCTGAACTGCTTCTCAGTCAGCCCGTAAATACGCTTAACCTTTTGTTTTTCCCTTAATCTTATTCCGTAGTCTGAAAATTTTGAACGCCCAATGGAGGCCCCGTGAACTCCGGGCCCGCGGTTGGGCCTTTTCTGTATGGCACACTTCGACGTGTAACATCTAGCGCCCTTGAGAAAAAGCTGCTCGCCCTCTCTCCTGCAAAGCTTACAAGATGGTCCTCTATACCTAGCCAATTAACTTCTTCCTCCTCGCAAACGACGTGAACACGATCTCTTTCATAATGTTTACACCCTTCTCCTTCCGGGGGGTCTGCAGCCATTATGGGGAATCGGGGTGACATCCTTTATCATCGTTACTTTCACCCCCGCGGCCTGAACAGCCCTTATTGCCGGCTCCCTTCCGGGACCGGGACCGCTTACGTAAACATTAGCGGACTTAAGCCCGAAGGTTTTTGCCTTCTTCGACGCGTCATCCGCCGCCACCTGAGCCGCAAACGGCGTTCCCTTCCTCGTACCCTTAAATCCCCTGTTGCCGCCGCTTGACCAGGCTATGACGTTTCCCTGCATATCACTGACCGTGATTATCGTGTTGTTAAAAGTAGCCTGTATGTTGACCACTCCATGTTCAACGAATTTCTTTGTTTTCTTCTTAGTGAATTTCTTGCTCATTTGGAAAGACCCTTCTTATTTGCCGGCTTTTTTCTTCTTCGCTATCGCAGTACCCCTGCGGCCTTTTCTCGTTCTCGCGTTCGATTTGGTTTTCTGTCCCCTTACCGGAAGTCCCGTCCTGTGCCTGATGCCTCTGTAGCACCCTATCTCTATGAGGCGCTTTATATTAAGCTGGACCTCCTTTCTGAGGTCTCCCTCAACGGTGTATTCCCCTTCAATTATCGTCCGCAGCTTTGTTACTTCCTGATCGTCAAGATCTCCGGACTTCTTGTTTACGTCTATACCTGCCTTGTCGAGTATGACGTTTGAAGTCGCCCTCCCTATTCCGTAGATATACGTAAGACCTACCTCCACCCTTTTGTTAAGCGGTATGTCAACCCCTGCTATTCTAGGCATTAATGCATATCCTCCTGCGCACTATCCTTGTCTCTGCTTGTGTCTTTTGTTGACACAGATCACCCGCACGACCCCATTGCGCCTGATGATCTTGCACTTGTCGCATCTTTTTTTTACCGATGCCCTCGTCTTCATTTTGCTTTCGCCCCTGCCTTCACTTCTTGAGTCTGTAGGTGATTCTTCCCTTTGTAAGATCGTAGGGAGATATCTCAAGCTTTACCCTGTCTCCAGGAAGTATCCTTATGAACCTGGTTCTCATTTTGCCGGAGACATAGGCCAACACCTCGTGATTATTCTCTATCTCGACCATAAACATCGCGTTGGGCAAAGCTTTCGTTATAGTTCCTTCAAACTCTATTTTTTCTTCTTTCTCCATTACCCGTTCCTAGTGAATCCTTTCGGTAAGAATCTCAGGGCCATTATCCGTAAGAGCCACCGTATGCTCAAAATGAGCGGAAAGTTTACCATCATAAGTAACTGCCGTCCACCCGTCTTCAAGTATCTTCGTTCTCTCAGACCCCTCATTAACCATGGGCTCTATGGCCATTACCATCCCGGAGCGAAGCCTTACTCCCCGTCCTTTACCATTCGGGGGAATGAAATTCGGTACCTGCGGTTCCTCGTGGAGTTCCCTGCCTATGCCGTGACCGACAAAATCCCTGACTATCGAAAAACCCTCGCCCTCAACATAAGTCTGTATCTCTTTTGATATGTCCATAACCCTGTTTGAGCTTGTCACCTTCTCTATACCCCTGTAAAGGGAATTCCTGGTAACCCGAAGCAGCTTCTCGGCAACCGGCCTGACTTTACCGATCGCAACTGTTATTGCCGAGTCGGCGTAATAACCGTCGAGCAGCACTCCGAAATCTATTCCTACTATGTCTCCTTCCCTGAGCACTTTCTTCTTCGAGGGAATGCCGTGCACTATCTCTTCGTTAAGAGCAAAGCACACCGATGCGGGATAATTCGCGTAACCTTTAAAAGCGGCTTTAAAGCCTCCCGCCGCGCATATTCTCTCCGCGGTCTCGTTAAGCTCCCAGGTACTCACTCCTTCCTTTGCCTCTTCCTCAAGCCTCATAAGCACTTCGGAAACCACCTTGCCAGCGGCTCTCATACGTTTGAGCTCTTCTTTGTTCTTCAAGCGAATCATTACTGTAACTGCTCAAGCACGCCGTCTATTCTCCCGGCGATATCCGATATTTCTCCCACTCCTTCAATCGTGCGCAACGTACCGGCTTTTTCGTAAAAATCCTTAAGAGGAGATGTCTGATCCTTGTAGACCCTAAGCCTGTTCCTTATCACACCTTCGGTGTCGTCCTGTCTGCCCTCTATTTTCTGGCGTCTGGTTATTCGCTGCACGACCTCATGGTCCGGAACTTCCAGGGAAATAACCGCGTCAATGCCGATTCCCGCATCGCCAAGAATACTGTCAAGGGATCTTGCCTGCTCCAAGGTTCTCGGGAAACCGTCGAGCATGAAACCTCCCTCGCCAAGCGCGGAGATTTTCTGCCTTATTATTTCCGTCACAACTTCATCAGGCACAAGCTCCCCCTTGTCCATAAACGACTTGGCGTAAAGTCCGACTTCAGTCTCGTTTCTCATGGCTTCACGCAGCACATCCCCGGTTGATATATGCTCGACTTCATATTTCTCCCTTATGAAATCGGCCTGCGTTCCCTTTCCCGCCCCCGGCGGTCCGAACAGTATGAGTCTCATAGTTCCTTATACTCTCCTTTTCGTCAGAACCTGTACCTCTGCGGTTCTTTCATTCCCCTCTTTTTCATAAAGCCTTCGTAACTGTGAGTTATCAGAAAAGATTCGATCTGCTGCATGAAATCAAGCGTTACACCTATTACGATCAGAAGTGACACGCCCCCGAAGTAAAACGGCAGATTAAAGGGTTCTCTCTCAAGAAACACCGGCAGCACGCAGACCGCCGCCACGTATATAGCTCCTATGAACGTAATTTTCCCCAGCGCATTTCCTATGTATTCAGATGTCTTCCTGCCTGGCCTTATTCCCGGTATGTTCCCC
>JAJEGO010000041.1 GCA_022819805.1 Candidatus Dadabacteria bacterium | reverse complement strand
GAGTCATCGCGGATGGTTTACCTGGGAGACTCCGGGGTGGATATGCTTACCGCCGTCGGGGCGGGTATGCTTCCGGTGGGAGTTCTCTGGGGGTTTCGAACGGGCGACGAGCTTCGAGAGAACGGAGCCGAGCACCTTATAGAGACTCCGATGGATCTGCTCTCGATTATTGACTTGTAGTTTCCGGTGTATGATGACCATGGATTTTGAACAGGTAAAACTGGGGATTCTCGGGGGCGGGCAGCTGGGGAAGATGCTTTGCCTCGTGGCAAGCAACTGGAACCTGAGCACCTACGTGCTCGATCCTTCCCTCGATTGTCCGACGGCGTCTGTGTGTACCGAGTTCTCCCACGGCGATTTCAGGAATTACGAGGATGTCTACGCGTTTGGCAAGAACGTTGACATCCTGACAATAGAAATTGAGCATGTGAATCTTCAGGCGCTTTTCCGCCTGCAGGAAGAAGGAATTATCATAAGGCCCGGACCCCATGCGCTTGAGCTTATACAGGACAAGGCCAAGCAGAAGGAGTTCTATGTCTCAAAGGGGCTTCCCACCGCCGACTTTGCGGTTTTTCCGGACAAAGAGTCTATAGTCGGGGCCGTCGGGTCAGGGGAAATAAAATTTCCTTTCGTCCAGAAACTCTCCAAGACGGGTTATGACGGAAGGGGGGTGTATGTTGTAAGGGAAGAGGCACAGCTGGAAGACCTTTTAGAGGGAGAGTCCGTAATTGAAGACCTTGTTGACGTGGAAAAGGAGATTTCCGTTATAGTGTCGCGCAATTCAACCGGAGAGACGAAATGCTTTCCTCCGGTCGAGATGGTGTTTAACAGCAACGCGAACATAGTTGAGTTCCTGATAAGTCCCTGCGAGATTGACGATACAATGTCCGCCCAGGCATGTGAACTTGCCGAGCGCACGATAAGATCCTTTGACATGTGCGGGATACTTGCGGTTGAAATGTTTGTTTCCAAAAAAGGCGATATTCTCATAAACGAATCCGCTCCGAGACCGCATAACAGCGGGCATCACACGATTGATGCGGCTCACACCTCGCAGTATGAGCAGTGCCTGAGATCGATTCTTGATCTTCCCCCGGGCGATACTGAAATAAAAACTCCTTCTGTTATGATTAACATTCTTGGGCAGCCGGGTTTCGAGGGCGAGGTAAGGTACGAGGGACTTCGCGGATGCATGGGCGTTGAAGGAGCCAAGTTCCACATATACGGCAAAACCCTTACCAAGCCTTACAGGAAGATGGGACATGTCACCGTGCTTGACGACGATATTTCGGGCGCGCTTGAGAAGGCGAAATTCATAATGAACAACCTGAGGGCGATAGCATGAAACCTGTTTTAGTGAGCGTTATTATGGGCTCTGACTCGGATCTTCCGGTCATGGCGGAAGCGGTTGAGGTCTTGGAGCAATTCGGCGTGGGACATGAAGTTACCATAGTCTCGGCGCACAGAACTCCGGAGCGCCTCGTGGATTTTTCAAAAAAGGCTCATAAAAGAGGGATTAAAGTCATAATAGCCGGGGCGGGGGGTGCGGCGCATCTTCCGGGAATGGTGGCCTCAGTTTCTCCCCTTCCGGTCATAGGGGTTCCGATAAAATCCTCAAATTCGATTGATGGATGGGATTCCGTGCTTTCCATTCTGCAGATGCCTTCAGGCGTTCCGGTCGCCACGGTTGCTCTCGGCGGAGCGAAAAACGCCGGCATCCTTGCTGTTGAGATTCTTTCCGTTGCCGACCCGGAACTTTTACGCGCAGTAGCGGAGTACAAAAAGAAGCTTTCTTCCGAAGTAAAGAAAAAGGCAGCGCGACTTGAAAAGCTGGGTGCTTCGGTTTACCTCGAGCGAATGAACCCAAAGGCAAAAACTCCCTGAAACTCATATTGATCTGCCACTATTCCAGATGACTTGAGGGATTCCCATAATTATGGTAATATGGTAGCATGAAAACGACCGTTGAACTTCCAGACGCCCTTTTTAGAAAGGTCAAAGCCCTTGCAGCCAGCCGTGGCATGACCTTGAAGCGGTTTTTCACTGAAGCCCTTGAGGAACATATCCGTCGTCGCACAAGCAGAACAGATCCTCCTTGGATGGCGGGATTTGGTGCGCTCTCAGATCTCTCGGACGAAAACCGTCGCATCCTTGATATAATCGAAGAGGAATTTGAAACAATCCATCCTGAGGATATTGCGTGATCCTCGATACCAACGCATTATCCGCGTGGTCAGAGGGACTTGCGGCCGTTGAGACTCCTTTTCGGTCTGCTGACCGGCTCGTTATCCCAAGCGTTGTTCTTGGTGAGTATTATTCCGGTATTCGCCGGTCGCGTCATCGAAGCCGTTACGAGGAATGGCTTCGCCGATATCTTCCGTTGACCGAGATCGCTGATATTACTTCGGCAACGGCACATGAATATGCCGATATCTGCTTAGAATTAAAACGGCTGGGAAAACCCATCCCAATAAATGACATCTGGATTGCGGCGCTGGCACGTGAGCATTCTCTGCCAGTGTTAAGCAATGATACACATTTCGATATTGTTGAAGGCGTCAAGCGTATCGCTTTTTAAATCAGGTGCTGTTCGAGTGGAGTATTTGAGGTGCTACATTACCTGATACTGTATTTCCGAAGTACTCACTGTATGGTCTTTTTATCCGGTTCGTAACCCCGTACGGGTATTGGCGAGGCGTGGTGAAAGATCATAAGCCACCTGCCGTCTTGCTTCTCGAATATGTTGGTTGACTGAGAGAGATTGAACATGACCGGGTCCCTTTTTATGTATACCATCTCCTGAAGGCAGGTAACCCAGGCGATGTTGTCGCCTATATCCACGGTCACGTTGGAAATGCTTATGTCAACCTGATCTTGGGGATCAAAAACGCTCTCCCAGCTTTGCCTGATAGCTTCCCAGTTGCGAAGAGCGGTCCATCCCGGGTGAACGCAACCGGACCTAGAGTCCTTTATCCAGACCTCTCCCATGAGCTTGAGATTCCTGGTTCCCAGGGCCTCGTAAAAAAGGCTGTTAATCCTGAGTATTTCCTCGCTGTCCTTTTTCATGGTTGAGGGTCTCTCCCGCTGTTAATTTTACCGGAAAAGATCGAGAAATTTACCGAACTGCGAGAATATGTCTCCGCGTATCCGGAGAATGTCGTTATACAGGGCCGCCGCCATGATGAAAATGAGAAAGGAGAATCCGATTCGCTGGGTTATCTCAAGGGTTTTTACGCTGAGCGGCTTTCTCTTTATCTTCTCGATGCCCAGATAAAGCAGATGTCCCCCGTCGAGCATCGGTATGGGGAGAAGGTTTATTAACGCGAGGTTTATGCTTATAAGCGAGGTGAACTGAAGGAGGTTCGATATGCCGCTTTGAGCTACGTCCCCCGATACTTTGGCTATGAGGATCGGTCCCGCGACCGTTTTTCCGGCCGTGGCAAGCGCTATTTTCCCGGTTATGAGCTTGAACAGGAATCCGAAGAACAAAATGGTAATCTCAACCGTCATCCGGGCGGCTTCGGCCACTCCCCTGTAAAGTGATTCGAAAAAGCCGTATTTTTTTAGCACGGTGTCCGTGCTCGGGGTAATGCCGACTATATAGCGTTCGATGCCTTTATCCATTTCCGCCGCTAGGCGAAAATCCATCTCATTTCCTCCGCGCTCGACCGTAAAATCAAGTTCTTTGCCCCCGCTTTCGGCTATTATGTCCGACATATGGTTCCAGTCCGTCACCCCTACGCCGTCTATGGCCTTTATCCTGTCTCCCGGAAGTATGCCTGCTCTCCAGGCGGGTCGGCCCTCGGACACCTGGGCTATGGTCGCGGCTATGGGCCTCGCGAATCCGGTTTCCACCCTGCCGTCAGGACCGGCTTCGGCGAAAAGCGTCAGGGTTCTGGTCTCGCCTCCCGTTTTTACCCTGAATTCGAGCAGCGAATCGGGGTTTGAGTGAACGGCAATGTTTACGTCTTTCCAGTTTTTGACCTCTTTTCCGTTTATGCTGAGTATCCTGTCGCCCGCGGCGAATCCCGATAGCTGGGCTGGGGAATCTTTCTTTACGTAAGTTATGTCCGGAGGATCTTCCAGATAACCTGAGACGCTTATTCCGAACATGAACACAAGAGGCATGAAGAAGAAGGGAATTATGAAATTCATAGCCGGCCCTGCTATGACCACTAGGAACCTGTCAGTAAGCGACTTGCCGGAAAAACCTCTGTGATAGTCTTTTTCGTAATACGCTTCTATATCGTAGAGGGCCGAGAGGCTGACGGGGAAAGTGTAGATCTTCCCGTCTCTCTCCACCTCGAATTCTTTTTCCTGGTTCGAGTCTGATTTTAGGGCGTAGAGAAGCTTTTCCCAGCTTGCGTATTGTTCAAGGCTGAATCCCGTTATCCCGACAATTCTGTCTCCCGAGGCAAGCGGGGATTCAGTGTCTGTGATGTTTTCGACAATTATGTTTGCCTCTTTCCCCTCTCCGTACATTTTCACGTATCCGCCTAGAGGAAGGGCCGAAACCAGGTACTCCGTTTCGCCCCTTACGAAAGAAACGAGTTTCGGGCCGAAGCCCAGAGAGAACTTCTCAACCCTTATATTGCTTCTTTTCGCGAGCAGAAAATGCCCCAGTTCGTGAAAGAAGACCAGGATTCCTATTACGAAGATAAAAGCCAGAATTGTAATCATCACTAAGAAATAAGGCTCTCCATTACCGAGTCGGCGGCACTCCTAGACCACTTGTCCGCCTCTAATATATTGTCGAGACATCCCGAGTCAAGTTTGTCGTGACGCTCAACCGTTTCTCTGACAATCGGGATTATGTCGGTGAATTTAATCTTTTCGTCAAGAAACGCGTTTACGGCCACTTCGTTCGCGGCGTTTAGGACCGTCGGATAAGTGCCGCCCATGCGGAGACATTCAATTGCCATTGCGGGAGCCTCGAATTTGTCGGCATCTAGCTCTTCAAACGTAATGTCGGACAGATCGTCCGGCGAGGCGGCGGGGTGCCCGAGATCAAGCCTTTCGGGATAGGAAAGGGCACGGGCTATCGGTATTTTCATGTCGGAGGCGGAGAGATGGGTTATGAACGAGCCGTCAACATATTCAAGGATTGAATGCACGATGCTCTGGGGATGCACCCAGATCGATATTTTTTCGACTGGCATGTCAAAGAACCACTTCGCCTCTATAATTTCAAAACCCTTGTTCATCAGTGTCGCCGAATCTATGGTTATCTTGTCTCCCATTTTCCATGTGGGGTGGCAAAGCGCGTCGGCGACCGTGACTTTTTCCAGATCTTCTTTCGGGGTTTTGCGAAATGGTCCACCTGATGCCGTTATGATCATCCGTTTGAGGAATTCACGGTCTTTTTCCCGGAGCGTCTGGAAAACGGCGCTGTGTTCGCTGTCCACGGGAAGGAGAGTCACACCTTGGTTTCTTGCCTCGGAAATGAGAAGCCCTCCGGCGACCACAAGGGATTCCTTGTTCGCTATTGCCACATCTTTTCCACCCTTTATTGCCGAGAGTGTGGGCAGAAGACCCGGGAAACCTACCATGGAAGATATGACCAGATCGCAATTGCCTTCCGTAGCGACCGCGATGTTTCCCTCGTTTCCGTAATATATCTTGGTTTTCGGACCCGCGATTTCCCTTAGCCGTTCGGAGTCTTCCTTCCGGGTGACCGATACGACCTTGGGAGCAAATTCGGTTATCTGTTCTGCCAGGAGATCGATATTTTTCCCGGCGCAAAGACCCGTGACCTCGAACCTCTCGGGAAATCTTCGTACTATCTCAAGTGTCTGCGATCCGATCGAGCCTGTTGACCCGAGTATGGAGACCTTCTTCAATCTAGCGCCCTTTCTCCCGTATCTGTTCTCCTGTCAGTCCGAACCTTCTTTCCCTGTTTCGGTAATTGGCGATGGCTTTTAGCAAATGCCTTCTTCTGAAGTTGGGCCAGAGAGTCTTGGTAACGTATATTTCGGCGTAGGCCAACTGCCACAGCAGAAAGTTGGAGAGTCTCATCTCTCCCCCAGTTCTTATGAGCAGATCGGGTTCCGGCAGTTGAGATGTATACAGATGTTCCTGGAAATCCTCCTCGGTTACCGTTTTTTTCTTTCCCTCCGCGATTATGCTGTTCACTGCGTTGATTATCTCCTCCCTGCCCCCGTAGCTGAGTGCCAGGGTTATTGTCAGGGAGTCGCATTTTTCGGTCATTTTCATCACGCGCCCAAGAAGTTCGCGTATGTCGGGTGGGAGATTCGAGAGGTTCCCAATTGCGTTCAGTCTTGTGTTCTGCGCAAGCAGCTTTTCGCCCTCGCTTGCAAGGTAGTACCTTAAAAGATCCATCAGAGCGAGGACTTCTTCTCCGGGTCTTTTCCAGTTCTGGGCGGAAAACGCATAAAGTGTTAAGTACTCTATTCCGATCTCCCGCGCGGCCCGGACCACCGACCTTGTCGACTTTATTCCTTCCCTGTGACCGATCAGCCTGTCGAGATTCTTGCGGCGTGCCCATCTTCCGTTGCCATCCATTATTATGACGACATGTCGGGGGATAGGACCCGGTTGGGGAATGTCATGGTTTTTCCGCATTACCGGACACTGTTTGCGAGCTTCGCCGACAACAGTCGTTTCAATTCACTGCCTCGTAGATGTAGGAAACGGGATATGCGACCACAACGATCGTAATGATTACCACCATGGCCACGATCAGGGCGACCGGGTATATGAGAAGTGCTCCTAGGTAAAAAAGCGCTCTTTTAAGCGGAACCCACTCCCTTGATGCTTCGGGAAGGTCGGAAACGCAGCTTTTGACAAATCTTGATATTATTCCAGTAAAAAGTGTGGACATATAAGTGAACCGATCTGCCGTAAAGCTATCTTATTTCCCCTTTTTCATCAAGGGCAGAAACTCTGCTTTATTTGCTCTGTCCAAAAAAAATCCCTTTCAGGTAAACTACCGAAAAAGTAAATCCCGATGAGAAAATTCCGCCTTTTTTTCATAGTATATGCATTAATTCCGCTTTTTCTTTTTTCAACTCCACTTCTTGCAAAAGAGGACACATACAGGGGTCTCTCGGACTTCGCAAAGGCACTTAATCTCATAGAGAAAAACTACGTGGAAGAGGTCTCCTCCGAGCAGCTGACCCAAAGTGCGATAAAAGGCATGTTTGATTCTCTTGATCCCTATTCTGTTTATCTTTCATCTGAAAGCCTGAGAAACCTCGAGATAGGAACTATGGGGGAGTTTGAAGGCATAGGGGTCGAGATTACGGTGCGCGACGGACTCTTGACCGTTATATCTCCGATTGAGGGAGGTCCGGCGCAGGAAGCCGGCGTCAAATCGGGAGATGTCATTATTTCCATAGACGGGGAGAGTACCGAGAAAACCAACATAGTTGACGCCTTGGACCGCATAAGGGGGAGGGATGGGACCGAGGTGAATATCATTGTCAGAAGAGAGGGAACCGAGGAAGGTCACGAATTCACGATCACAAGACGGATAGTGAAACTCAGAAGTGTTGAGTCCAAGCTGGTTGAAAAAAACATAGGGTATATAAAGCTCTCGCAGTTCCACAGGGACTCTGCCGATGAGTTCCTCAGTTCCTACAGGGGGCTTGAAAAGGAAAATGGCGCGAAACTCGGAGGACTTGTGCTTGACCTGAGAAACAACCCCGGAGGATTGCTTGAACAGGCGCTTGCGCTTTGCGACATGTTCATTGATAAAGGACTTATCCTGAACGTAAAGGGAAGGACCGAGCTTACTTCTAAGGAATATTTTGCGAGAGAGGGGATGGAGATACCGGCAGATCACGTTGCCGTAATAGTAAACCGGGGAAGTGCGAGCGCTTCCGAAGTTCTCGCTGGAGCTCTTAAAGACAGCGGAAGAGCTAAAATAGTCGGTACAAGAACATTCGGCAAGGGCTCTGTTCAGTCCGTAATAGAGCTCTCAGGGGAAGCGGGAGTGAAAATAACCACGGCGAGACTTTTTACTCCCAAGGGGATCCTGATAGATGACAAGGGCATAGAACCTGATATTTTTGTTGAAGGTGCCGACAAGGACACCACTTCCGACCCGCAGCTTGCAAGGGCGTTGGAAACGATAAAACGCATGTGAGGAGATAATAGCCTTGAGTCAGAAGAAACGAACGAGAAAAAAACCGTCTGCCGCAAAAACCGGCAATAAAAAACGCACGGCGAAACTCTCCCACGCTGTACTGGTACTGCTTTTCTTTTTTGCCTTTTCGATTTTCGGTCTCCGGTATGTAGAGAGATTTATTGACGAGTGGTCGCCCCGCGAGACTACGCCTGTTGCGGAGAAAAAGCCTCAGCGTCCCGGAGTCGTTCTCATAATAGATGATCTGGGCCAGGACAGAGAATCGGTTGACAGGCTCCTCAGGATCAAGCAACCGCTTAACTTTGCCGTGCTTCCCCATCTTCCCCATTCCCACTACGCCGCGCGCGCCGCTTACCGTGGGGGAATGGACGTGATTCTCCATCTTCCCATGGAACCCAAGTATTCTTCCGGTTATACGGCCGATGACGCGGGAGAAGGGGTTTTGCTGCTTGGTTTCTCTATAGAACGTATAAGGGAGGAGCTCAGAAGAAACATCATGGCCGTTCCCAACATAGTGGGAGTCAATAACCATATGGGCTCCAAGTTCATGGAGAATGAAGAGCCGGTAAAAACGGTAATGCAGGAACTCAAGGCCAGGGACCTTTATTTTGTTGACAGCCTTACGACCCCGGATTCCCGTGGCTACAGCATGGCCAAACGGCTAGGAGTAAAGGTGCTTAAAAGGGATGTCTTCATTGACCAGAGAGAGCGGAGCAAGGAATATACTGTGGAGCGGCTTGATCAGCTGGTAAGGATCGCTGAGAAAAAGGGCATAGCCGTAGGCATAGGTCACCCTTACCCGGAAACTATAGACGCTCTTGTGGAATACATGCCCGAGATTGGGGAGAAAGTGGAATTCATGAAAATATCCGCGGCTGCTATGAACTGAGCCAGTTGCGGAGGAAGAACCTGAAAGAGGATTATCATGGGACTTGTGGATGAAATCAGAAACAGGCGGGATTCATGGAGCCGGAGACTCGAGGAGCAGAGGGTTTCCCAGGAACCCTACGACCATGAATTCGAGAAGCGAAACTCCCAGAGAATTGAAGAAGAGATAAAAAAGAACCGGGAGAAGGTCGGAAAATTCCCAACCGTGGAAAAACTGTCGGAGTAACCGGCGGGGGGCATAACGGGGCAGGTAATTTGACAACGTTTTCTTTATCCTTTAGGATTTTCAGCCCCATGAGGATGGAGGTTTTGATTTTTTGCCAGGAATAACAGTAGGTAGCAGCGAAAGCATCGACAGTGCCTTAAAAAGGTTCAAGAAACAGGTTGAGAAGGGTGGGGTTCTTTCTGAAGTGAGAAGGAGAGAATACTACGAGAAACCGAGCGAAAAGAAAAAAAAGAAGCTGTTTGCTGCCAAAAAGCGCAGTTCAAGCAGGAAAAGAAGATAGACCGTTTTCATCTGCACAGTTTTTCGCCCGAAGTTATTTCTGAAGGTTCCCCCTATTAAGTCGCTTTGAATGAAGAATTCCTCTTTCACATCAGCGATAGCGGATGTAAAGGCAAGGCTCAGTATAGTAGATGTTATACAGGGCTTTGTTTCCCTTAAAAAATCTGGGAAAAACCACATTGGGCTTTGCCCGTTCCACGACGACAATAACCCGTCCATGCATGTAAATGATGAGAAGGGTTTTTTCCACTGCTTCAGTTGCGGAGCCGGAGGGGATGTATTCGGCTTCCTGATGAGGTACAGCAATATAGGTTTCCACGAAGCCTTAAAAGAACTCGCACGGAAGGCCGGAGTCAGGCTCCCGGCCTCGCGTCCGCCCACGGGGAGCGCGAAGAAAAAAGAGGCCGCATCGGCGAGACTTTTTGAGATAAATTCCCTTGTCTGTTCGTTTTACCACAAAAAACTCCTCGCCTCGGGGAAAAACTCCGCCCAGGCCAGGGAGTACCTCGAATCAAGGGGAATCACCTCGCAGATAATCAAGGAATTTAAGCTTGGTTTCGTTCCCGACGGTTGGGAAGCCCTTGTAAAGTTCGCTTCGGCAAAGAAAATCGGTACCAGGGAACTTGAAGAACTTGGCCTTGTCATTGCGAAAGAAAACGGAAGCGGACACTACGACCGGTTTCGAAACAGGATCATTTTTCCCATAAACGAAATAACGGGACGAATTTGCGGTTTCGGCGGCAGAACCCTGACGGAAGACGACCCGAAACAGCCGAAATACATGAATTCCCCCGAGTCGCCGGTTTTTGACAAGAAAAGCGTTCTTTACGGGCTTTATCACTCGAAAAATGAAATCGGAAGAAACCGGAAAGCCGTTCTGGTTGAAGGCTACATGGATTTCATAAAGCTCTACGCGAATGGAATACGCAATGTGGTTGCGACCTTGGGAACATCTTTTACCAATGAGCACGCCAGGCTTCTGCGGCGTTTCTGCGAAGAGGTAGTGATTGTCTACGACGGTGATGCCGCGGGTATACGTTCCGCCGTCCGGGCCGGAGAGATTCTTCTTGAACAGGGGGTTTCCTCGAGTATCTGCCGTATTCCCGACGGTCTTGATCCAGATGACTACCTGGAGGAGCACGGTCCGGGTAGTCTCGGCGAACTGATTACGGGCGCCGTTGATGTCTCCGATTTTATTATTGACGACACCTTCGCGAGATACAGGGAAAAGAAAATGTCTTCCGGAGAATCATTGAGATTTCTTGCGGATATGGTTTCGAAAATAAAAGACCCGGTCCGAAGGGCCGAAGCCGTCTCCAAGGCAACAGGGGTTTTAGGGATAAGGGAGTCTGAGTTTCTTTCTCTGGTGAAAAATTCGGACCCGGGAAGAAACCGCGGGTCGCTTGCGCCGACAGCCTTGATTCCGGAAAAAAGCGTTCACGAGAGAGAAATTGTGAGGATACTGCTTAAATTTCCCCACCTGCTTAGGGCTGAGAAAATTGAAAATGTCGGGAAGCATTTTGAAAATGGCAATTTAAAGGTTATTCTCAAACGTGTGGGTGAAGGGGAGTTTACTGAGATTTCCTCCCTGATGAGTTCTTTTGAAAAAATCGAGATGCAGCAGTTGCTGAGCGAGTTGATTTTTTCTTCGGATGATTTGATAGACGAGACAACTTCGGAGAAAATATTAGGTGACTGTGTGAGGGAACTTGAACTGAGAGATATAGCTTTTAAGCGCAGCGAAGTGATAGACAAAATCCGCAAGCAGCGCGACTCTTCGGATAAGACCCTTGAAAGAGAGCTTGTTGAGCAGTACAGGGACCTGGTGAGCATGGAAAAAACCATAAGAGGAACTGCAGGTTGAACCCGAACGACGAAAGTAACGGTTTGGGGAATGAAATCAGCGGGCAGGACGAAGGGGAATTCTCTGAACCCATACAGGGCCTTCGAAACACCGCGGCTGATTCTCAAACGGAAGACAAGCTCAAAAACGTAAAGAGCTATGATTCCGAACAGGATCCTATAAGATCGTACATTCTCGCTATTGCCCAGCACTCCCTCCTTTCCAAGGAGGAAGAGGTTGAAATAGCAAGACAGATCGAAAAAGGCAAAAAAATAATCGCGAGAATGATAATAGAGAACCCTTTCATGATGAAAAAGGTTTTCAAGCTCGAAGAGGAAATAAAAGACGGGGCACTCGGTTCGAGCGAAGTCTCCTACCAGGGCGAGGACATCGAATCCTCCGCTGACGGCGAAGCATACGGCAATTCTGCAAAAAACTTTCTTCCCATCAGAAAACTTTTCGCTGAGAACGAGGAACTGAGAGAAAAGCTCAATATTCCGACGCTTTCAGATAGAGAAAGAGCGAAGATATCCAGACAAATCAGGAAAAACAACGAGCGGACCGTTGAACTTCTCGACGAAATCGATTTCTCCTCGGAACAAGCTAGCAGGATATACAATCTGGCCGTCGAGTATGTGGACAGAGTTGAGAGTGGGGATTGTGACTGCATGATGGATGATTCGGGCGATGCGAATGGCAATGGTTTGAAATCTGAGTATTCCGAAAAGGAAATTGCTTCGCTTAAGAGGGTGCTTAGCAGGTTTGAGAAAGCAAAGAAAGCTACTAAAGAAGCCAGAAAAAAACTTATCGAGTGCAACCTTAGGCTTGTCGTCAGCATAGCGAGAAAATACGTTAACAGGGGACTGCCGTTTCTCGATCTGGTTCAGGAAGGCAATATGGGGTTGATGAAAGCGGTTGAAAAGTTTGAACATGGGATGGGATACAAGTTTTCAACCTGTGCCACATGGTGGATAAAACAGGCCATTACGCGCGCGATAGCCGACCAAGGAAGTCTTATAAGAATTCCCGTTCACATGACCGAGAACATAAACAGACTGAACAAGGTCTCAAGATCTTTGATGCAGAAACTAGGAAGGGAGCCCAGACCAGAAGAGGTAGCCGAAGCAATGGATATGCCTCTTGAGAAGGTCTTGAAGATTATGAAGGTGTCACGCGACCCGGTTTCTCTGGAGTCTCCTAATGGCGAGGACGACTGCAGGCTTATGGATATCATCTCGGACCCGTCTTCCACTTCTCCGCTTGACATGCTGGAGGCCAAGGAACTGAACCGGATCATGCGCAACGCACTGTGCACCAACCTCAGTAACGGAGAGGAAGGAGTCGTCAAAATGCGCTTCGGCATAGATGAAGACAAGGAATACACCCTTGAAGAAATAGGAAAGAAGTTGAACGTTACCCGCGAGAGGATAAGGCAGATCGAGGTAAAGGCCATTAAGAAGCTCAAGAGGTTCGGAAGAGCTCTTCCCATAAGGGGTTTTAACTCTGACTGACATTCCGGCTTGACATTATTCTCTCCAGTGGTAATTTTACAAACCTAGGGTGGCTATACTGAAGGGGAAGCACCCGGTCCCATCCCGAACCCGGAAGTTAAGTCCTTATAGGCCGATGATACTGCTCCTTTCAGGAGTGGGAAAGTAGGTAGCTGCCCTTTTTTTTCTTTCCTTTCCTTGCCTTCTAAAGTTCCCGGTGCCTGCGATGTCAAAGACCAACGTTGCCGTGTTTGTTTCCGGAAGCGGAACAAATCTTCAGGCGGTAATAGATTCCGGTATAGAATCCGCGAACATAGCGGTGGTTGTCTGTGATACTCCGGGAGTCATGGCGATTGAGAGGGCCAAGAAACACGGTATCCCTGTAGAACTCGTGAACAGTAGGGATTTTCGATCAAGGGAAGAGTTCGAAAGGCAGATAGTCGCGAAAATCGACGGGTATGACATAGGCCTTGTCGTACTTGCCGGATTCATGAGGATATTTACTCCTTACTTCATAGGCTGCTTCAGGGACCGTATCATCAATATTCATCCTTCCTTGCTTCCTTCTTTTCCGGGGACTAATTCGGTAAGACAGGCACTTGATTACGGAGTGAAGCAAACGGGCTGCACCGTCCACTTCGTGAGTGAAGAAGTTGACGCGGGTCCGGTTATTCTGCAAGCGGTTGTTCCGGTTACGGGGGAAGATACGGAGGAAACCCTGCTTGAGAAAGTCCACGCTCAGGAATACAGGATATTGCCCGAAGCCATAAGGCTCTTCTGCGAGGGAAAACTGACTCTCAGTGGAAGAAAAGTTTTGATTTCTTCCTGAAAATCGAGAATTTCTAGACGGTTCTTCCGATAGCTTCGGCAACGGGAGTGGCTTTTTCCATCAGGTTCTTGAATGTTTTCGGTTTAAGCGATTGGGCTCCGTCGCTCACCGCAATCTCCGGGTTGTTATGAACCTCGATTATAATTCCGTCTGCTCCGGCGGCTATTGAAGCTAAAGTTACCGGGATTACATACTGCCAGTAGCCGGTTCCATGGCTTGGGTCGGCGAAGACAGGCAGGTGGGTTTTTTCCTTGAGTACCGGGATGGCATTCAGATCGAAAGTGTTTCTGGTGGCTGTCTCAAAAGTCCTTATTCCCCGTTCGCAGAGCATTACGTTACTGTTACCTTCCGACAGTATGTACTCTGCACACATAAGAAATTCGTTTATGGTCGTCGACATTCCGCGTTTTAGCAAGACGGCCTTGTTTGACTTGCCGACGTGTTTTAAAAGCGAGTAGTTCTGGGAATTTCTGGCTCCTATCTGAAGCACGTCTGCATATTCCTCGACCAGTTCAAGGTCGTCCGGGCTCATTATTTCGGTAACTATGGGCAGCCCGGTCATTTCTTTTGCCTTGACAAGAAGCTCAAGACCTTCTTTCCCAAGACCCTGGAAAGAATAGGGGGAAGTTCTGGGCTTAAACGCGCCGCCTCTTAGCATTGACGCCCCTGAATCTTTTATTGAAGCCGCGATTGTCATTATCTGTTCCTCACTTTCAACCGAGCATGGCCCCGCGATTATAGGAATTTTTTTATCCCCTACGCTGACGCCGCCCACGTTGAAGACGGAGGTTTCATCATTTACTTCCCTGCTCGTGAGCTTGTAGGGCTGAAGCACCGGAACAACCTTTTCAACTCCCTGGAGCTGCTTTAGAGCGTCCATGTCATAAGGCTTTCCTCTCTCGTCCCCTACCACTCCGATGACAGTCCTTAGAATTCCCTCGATCGGATGAGGTGAGTAGCCAAGTTCCTTTATGATGGACTTGACCTTGTCTATCTCCTCTTTGGTCGCCTTGGGCTTCATTACTACTATCATTTAAAAAACCTCCATATTTTGTGCGAAACGGACAAACTTAATACATAGAAGATTCTTAATGTCAATTATAATGTTCGTATGGTTGGCGTATTCAACCTGTTTGCGAGGGAAGATTGAGGAAACCGGCGCTGAATATTTTTTGTGAGGCTTCCCTGAAATGCTTTTCGAATTTTGTCTCTGTTTCTCCTGCTTGAGCCTCAATAAAGCCCGGTGGGGGATATGTCGAGCGGAACAGGCCGCTTCTTTCGAATTCGGACACTATTTGCTCAATGTAACTCAACTGATCGGTCTTTATTACCGTCCTGCCACCCCCCGTAAGCACTTTTGCCAGGCAGCTTATAAGTTCTTGGTTAAACATCCTGTGCTTTGAATGTTTTTTCTTCGGCCAGGGGTCAGGAAAATTTACCAGTACAAGATCGAACATCCTTTCTCTGAAAACCTGTCTGAGCGCGATTTCAGCTTCAATGTGGAGGAATTTTAGGTTCTGAAGGGAGAGAGCTTCCGCCGTACGGACAGCTTTACGGAATCTTCCTCTCTTGACCTCAAGACCCAGGTAGTTTCTGCTTCCATCGCTCCTAGCCGCGTTTATTAGAAATTCCCCTTCTCCAAAACCGATTTCAAGCACCAGGGGTTTTTCGTTGAGGAAAATGTCTTTTTTGCCGATCGGAAGGGAAAACAAGGAGATGTCCACCGCGGGGTCGCTTAAGTTCATTTTCCGTATCAGGACTTAAAAGCGGAAGTTATGGTCTGCTCGCCGACCTTTATTCCGTAATTTCCCCCCTGTTCCTTCATTTCTCCTATGCGCTCAGGAAGCGACATTTCTATTTTGCCTTTTCTGGCTTTCTTATCGATTTTCATGACGTCGATTATTTTCCCGATGTCTGCTCCCCGCGGAGGTTCGGTAGGAAGCCCCGCCCTTTTCAGAAGACGGGTGAGTCTTTCCTGTTCTTCCTCGCTCCATCCCGTTTCACCCAAAGCGATTTTCCCCTCGATTATCATTCCTGCGGAGATTGCCTCTCCGTGGGAGATTGTATAGTCGGAGAGTTGCTCGATTGCATGACCAACGGTGTGTCCGAAGTTAAGGATTTTCCGCAAGCTCTGTTCCTTTTCATCTTTCTCGACCACTTCCGCCTTGATCCTGCAACTTGTCTCTATTACCTCAAGCAGCGCCGCGTCGTCAAACCCGTAGATTTTTTCGATATTCTCTTCGAGATACTGGAAGAGGCCCCCGCTTTTTATTACGCCGTATTTGATTATCTCGGCGAGTCCTTCCGCAATCTGCTTCGGTCCGAGGGTCTTAAGGGTGTCTGTGTCCACGTACACGCGCCATGGCTGATAAAATGCACCTATGAGATTTTTCCCGTGAGGTGTGTCTACTGCGGTTTTCCCTCCCACTGAACTGTCAACGCAGGCAACCAGGCTCGTGGGAACCTGAACGCAGGGAACCCCCCTCATGTAAGTGGCGGCCACGAATCCGGCTATGTCTCCCACGACCCCTCCGCCAAGCGCTATGACCGAGGAGTCCCTGCCGAACCCCGATTCAAGCATCCTGTCTTCTATGAAGGACTTGATCTCTCTGGTTTTGCTTTGTTCTCCCGCGGGAAAGGTTATCATCCTGACTTCCGCAAGCGCATCCTCAAGATCACCCAGAAGTTTCGCTCCGTAGAGTTCCGCAACGTTTGAATCGGTTACCAAGGCGTGGGAGTGGGCTATGGCCGCTTCGGCCAGGTCGCCTGCAATCCGGCCCAAAAGACCCTGGCCGATCAGGATTTCGTAGGAATTATCTTCGTTTGAACTGACTGTGACTTCTATTTTCTTCAATTGTTACCCCGACATTTTCAGCAAGGACCAAACTGGGTGCGGAGAAAGCGCTTCGGCCCCCTTGAGCCCCATGAGTTCTATAAGAAAAAGATATCCTTCGACGCTTCCGCCCAGTTTTTCCACCAGTTGTCCGGCACTGCGCGCCGTTCCTCCCGTGGCGAGAAGATCATCAACGATTACTGCCTTGCTTCTGCCGTTTATCGCGTCTTTATGTATTTCCAGAACGTCATTTCCATATTCAAGGTCATATGAAGCGCTTACGGTGTCGCTTGGCAGCTTGCCCGGTTTTCTTACCAGGACCAGTTCCTTTCCAAGCTTGTAGGATAAGGCGGAAGCGAATATGAAACCTCGGCTCTCAGGCGCGACAAAACAGGTTATCTCCTTGCCGGCGAGCATTTCCGCCATCATGTCAATTGATTTTCGGAAGGCTTCGGCGTTGTTAACGAGCGTGGTTATATCGTAGAAAAGTATCCCTTTGCTCGGAAAATCGGGAACGCGTCTTATGTGGCTATCGATCTCTTCAAGTGCCATTTCTCTTTCTGCTTAGATGCCCGGAGATGTTCTTATCCGGCTCTTTTCCTGCGGGAGGATAGCTCAAAGGCTGTTCTCACTGCTTCTTCCGGGGTTTTGCATTTGATAATTTCCTCAGAGACATCCCAGGTGTCAAGCCCGATGACGGGGATGCCCGACTTAAGCGCGAACGATATTTCCGACAGGGTGCCGAAGCTGCCTCCAACGGCGATTATGGAATGGCTTGACTTTGCGACTATCACGTTCCTTGCTTCTCCCATTCCGGTAACTATGGGTATGTCGATGAACCTGTTGGCCGAGGAGGACTCCGGACCGGGGAGAATTCCGATTGTGGTGCCCCCGGCTGATTTTGCCCCCCGGCAAGCGGCTTCCATGACTCCTCCCATTCCGCCGCAAAGCAGAAAACACTCTTTCCCGGCGATCAGAGCCCCCACCTCTTCCGAAGTTCTTTTTTCCTCCTCGCTCGCGTTGGTCGCCCCGATTACTCCTATGATAGTTTCCATTAAAGCGTCACCGCATTGCGTTTAACAAGCTGGTATAAAACGGTTAGAATCACAAGTCCCAAAGTATACCACGGGTTTAAGCGATTTATATCACGGGAAGACCTTATGCATTGTATGAGAATGTGGCTGACGCTTGTTTTTTCAGTTTGCTTTTTGCTTCCTTTCTCTGCTGAAGGAGGCCAGGAGCATCTCAGAACTCCTCATGGTTTTGAATTCGGGATTTCAAGAAAAGACGCTCTTAATATGGTCGAGTCTTCCATGCTCAAGGTTGTCTCTGACCGCAAATACTCAAAAGATCTCCGGAAAGTCGTTCTGGGCGGTTCTTTGGCCGGGGTTGCCCTTGATCCGCTGCCGGACCATGAAACCCGGCTTGAATTTTATAAAGACAAGCTTATGTCAAGTTCCATTTTATTCAGTTTTGAGGACGAAAGCCGTTTTGCGTCCGCGAAGAGTGAACTTGTCGGCAGTCTCACGGGTGTTCTCGGCGACGCTTTTAAAAGGGAGAAGATGTTTTCTTACGAGGTGCTGTCGTGGGATCTTTCAGACACAGTTGTGCTTGCGAACCTGAACTCTCAAAAGAAAACGATAAAAGTTGAATATGTTCATAAACCTATTCTGGCGAAAAAGATAGCAAAGGACCTGCACATCAAACGCAGGGAGGATTTTGGAGATCCTGCCAGGCAGATGTTTATTGATAACAACTTCTCAACGCAGAAAAAGCGCTAGCCCGTAAAAATAATAATCCTTCCTTTGAGTCTTGCGACCTGCCGAGAATTTTTAAACCCTTATTAAGCGAGTTCGCGGATGAGCCCGGAAAAGCGAGAGACAGGCCGTCCTGCTTTCTTTTACCTTTTACGAACGTCTTCCGTAAAGATTCAGCAGCGTTCCTATATGGAAAGCCAAGGCCACAGATATGCCGCAGAAAATAAGCTTCTGGTAGGAGGCAAGGTACTTGTTTACCAGAAATATGAGCGAGAGAAGCAGCAGGGACCAGCCTAAGGTTTCCAAAAGGAGATGCACGAGCCTCTGTACAGGCACTTGAGGACTTCCGCTGGCTCTTGATCTGAAAATCTCCGGCAACTGTACGAAGACGAGGGAGAAGAAAGTTCCCAATATGTATGTTCCGGCGGAAAATCCGAGAAGAACAAACAGTAAGAGCAGTAAAAGTTCCATGACTTAGCGGCCTCGGGGAAAATAATATCATATTACCGCGCTGTATATAAGCGGTCTGTTTTTTTCCGCCATGTCTGCGAACTGCTGCTTTCCCGGCGGCGCGGCACCGGCGATTTTGGCAATAGTTTCTGAGTTCGAGGTTGTGGGTGCGTGTGATTTTACCTGCGAATCTGGTTATTATTATCCCTGCCTAACTTAAAGTATCTGGTCTGTTTCTGATCTTCCGGGGTTTTTTCAGGATCGCCCCCTGTTAACATTAATGAAAAGGGATAGCTTCTTTATATCTTCTTGTTTTGACCGCAAAGACTATCGAAACTTTCCGTGCAAATTCCTCCTTATGCATCGCCTCGTTGCTTTTTTCCTTTTCGGACTTCTTTTTCTTCTTGCGCCTTCTTTCCTGACTTCCGGGCTAAACGCCGAGGAAGTGAAGGAAGACGAGACGGTTTTTATCTCCGGGATCGGAATAAAGGGGTTAAAAGATATAAAAGCCGAGAAGATAAAGGACGCCATGATTACCCCTTTTCCCTCAAGGAAGTTCTGGAAGGATCCCCCGGAATTCAATGAACAGTTCCTCGAGGACGATATAAAAAGAATAGAACAGGTTCTCAGGGAACACGGCTATTACGGTTCCACCGTGACCTATACACTGGATTTCCGGGATAAAAACCGAAAGGTGGACATAGAAATAACAGTGGATCAGGGGGACCCCGTAATGGTGAAGACCCTGAGCATAGCAGTTCTCGGGGACCAGACGGATGATTACGTCTCCGAGGTCGCCAAAGTAACCATTTTGGAAGAAGGAGAACCCTTTTCGCAGATAAACTATCAGAAATCGAAAGTTCTTATCGCAGAGCTGTTTTCTGAAAGGGGCTATCCTCTGGCGGATGTGAAATCCGAAGCGATTGTTAACCTGAGGAACAGGGAAGTTAATGTTGAATTTACCATCGATCCGGGTCAGCAGTATTATTTCGGCGACGTTATATTCCGTGGGAATTCCGATATTGCTACTAGGCTCCTTGAGCGGGAGATAGAGCACGAAAAAGGAGACCTGTTCTCCCTCTCAAAAACTCAGAAATCACGGGCGAATATTTTCGAGACAGGACTTTTCAATTCCGTTATAGTGGATACTGGCTACGATGAGCAGAAACTAGAGGTTCAGACGACATACAGCGTTACCGAGAGGAAACTCGGAACCATAAGGTTCGGCGTGGGGTACGCTACGGAGGACAACCTGAGGGCACGGCTGTCCTGGAGCCAAAGGAATTTTCTCGACGGCGGAAAGACCCTTCAGCTTACTTCCAGCTATTCATCTCTGACGCGCGGTTTAATGGCTGAACTTGAAAAGCCTCACTTAATCGGCAGAAATTCCAGCCTCACTTTCCTGCTTGACGTGAGAAGGGATGATTTTCCGGGCTATGAGGGATTAAGTTTCGATTTCAACAGTACTGCGTCCAAGGAATTTTTTGACCATCTTACGGTTTTCAGCTCCTTAAACGTCGTGTACGCGGATATAGAGTCCCAGGTGCTCAGAACGCCGATTGAGAGCGCCCGCGACAGCGTGTTCATAACACTTCTTGATCTGGGAGTTGAGTATGATCTGACCGACAGCTTTATAAATCCCACCAGGGGAATGAGGCTGTTTTTATTCGTGGAAAAACCACTTCAGATTATCAGTTCCAACCGTACTGATTACCTGAAGTCCTTAGCCGAGTTGAAATACTACAAAAATATTTCCGGAATTGTTCTGGGGAAAAGGTTAACAATTGGAAATATAAGCACGATCAGGGACACCAAAATGCTTGATGTGCCTATCTTCAAGAGGTTTTTCGCCGGAGGCAGCGCTAGCATGAGGGGCTATTCATTTCAGCACCTGAGTCCTCTTAATCCAGATCGGGACCCTCTTGGGGGCAACTCCATGATCGTGGGCAACGCCGAAGCCCGCTTCGGACTTTTTAATAGGCTTGGGGGGGTAATTTTTTTCGATTACGGAAATGTTTACTCAAAGAGCTTCGGTTTCAGTGCTTTCGATCTGAAGTACGCGGCCGGGGCAGGGTTGAGGTATCATACGATCATCGGGCCGGTGAGGGCGGATTTCGGCTACCTTCTAAATCCCGATGATGAGGAAAGAAACGATAGGTTCAAGATTTTTATAAGTATAGGGCAGGCCTTTTAGCAACCTAGTCGCGGGAATCCTGTAGAAGTTTTCTCACGCCCCTGGCAGCCTGAGTTATTCTGTTCTCGTTCTCAACAAGCGCGAGTCTTACAAAGCCTTCTCCGTAGTTTCCGAAGCCTACTCCGGGGGACACCGCGACTTTTGATTTCTCTATGAGCAGTTTCGAGAATTCGAGAGACCCCATTTCCGCGAACTCCTCCGGTATTTGTGCCCATACGAACATGGTCGCTTTCGGTTTTGGAATTTCCCACCCGGCCCTTGCGAATGACTCGATCAGCTTGTCTCTTCTTGACCTGTAGGTTTCCCTTATGCTGTCCACGCACTCCTGGGGTCCGTTAAGAGCCGTGATAGCGGCTATCTGTATCGGCTGGAATATTCCGTAGTCAAGATAGCTTTTTATCCTTTTGAGCGCCGAGACGATTTCCGGGTTTCCCACCATGAACCCGACCCGCCAGCCGGGCATGTTATAGGTTTTGGAGAGGGAGTAGAACTCCACCGCGATGTCTTTGGCTCCCTTTACCTGCATTATGCTCGGAGCCTTGTATCCGTCGTAGCACAGCTCCGAGTAAGCAAGGTCATGTACCACCGTAAGACCCGTTTCCCGCGCCAGATCACAAACTTTTTCGAAGAAATCAAGATCCATAACTTGCGTGGTCGGATTGTTGGGGAAAGAGAGGATGAGTACCTTGGGTTTTGGCCACACCTGCTTTATCGCTTTTTCTATCGAGAGTATCAGGTCTTCTTTTTCCCCCATAGGACAGCTGTGGGTGTCTCCTCTCGCTATTATTACGGAGTAGCTGTGTATGGGATAGGTAGGGTCGGGAACTATCGCCATATCTCCCGGGGACAGTATTGAGAGCATCAGGTGGGATATGCCTTCTTTTGAACCTATCGTCACTACGGTCTCGGAATCCGGATCAAGGTCAACGTCGTACTTTCTTTTGTACCAGTCGGCTATAGCCAGGCGAAGCTTGGGCAGTCCGGCGGAAGTGGAGTACCTGTGGTTTCTGGGCTCACTTACTGCCTCGCGCAGTTTCTCCACTATATGGTCCGGTGTGGCCTGGTCGGGGTTTCCCATGCCGAGGTCAATTATATCTTCCCCTCTTGCGCGCGCCTGGTGTTTGAGTTCGTTGACTGCGCCGAGCACATAAGGGGGAAGTCGGTTTATCAGGGAAAAATTATATTGCGGGCGGTCCATGGTATCTGCCTATTTTTTGCTGGCACTATTTTATTATAAATGCTTATAATCTCAAGGCTTCGGACAACGGAACCGCTGTTTGCGGCGTTACGGTGTCTGTGCGTAAATCTCTTATGGTAAAATAACGGTTTATGATCTGGATCAGATTTGCCCTTTTGCTAGTGTTTTTTTCGGTCAGCTGTTCCCCCTTTTCGAGTTTGCCGAAATGGGAGAGCCGGGATACTTCTCGCCCCCGGTCAACGGATACCGTACAGTACGGCAAAGCTTCTTGGTATGGGGACAAGGAACACGGGAACAGGGCTGCAAGCGGCGAGGTATTCGACAGGTACGCCTATACCGCCGCTCACAAGGAACTTCCTTTTGATACTGTCGTGCGTGTTACCAATCTTGATAATGGCAAGAGAGTAAAGGTCCGGATAAATGACAGGGGTCCTCACATAAAGGGCAGGGTGATAGATCTCTCCTATGCGGCCGCGAAGTCCATCGGACTCGTTAGAAGCGGTGTCGCGGATGTAAAAGTCGAAGTCCTCTCTACGCCTTCGAAGAGGTCGGAAAGCCTTTTCATCTCCCTGTACACTGTTCAGGCCGGTTCTTTCCGCAACAAGGCAAAGGCCTATGAACTCAAAAGAGAACTTTCCCGTGTCACGGACGAGGAGGCTAGGGTGGAATCTTTTGCCTTTGAGGGGAATACTTATTACAGGGTTAGAGTGGGCAGGTTCAAGAAAAGGAAAGACGCCGAGATGCTTCGCGTGGTTTTGAGAAAGCGGGGATACTCGGCCAGCATATACGTTGAATGATCTCCGGGAGTCTTGAAAGAAGGACAATGTCGGATAATGAATAAGCTGAGAACAACTGATTTTCGCAAGATGAAAGAGCGGGGTGAGAAGATCGCCACGATAACGGCTTACGACGCCACCATTGCCGCGATAGTGGACGCGGCGGGAGTGGACATGGTCTTGGTCGGGGATTCCCTCGGCAATGTGGTTCAGGGACTTGAAGATACGCTTTCTGTTACGCTGGATGAAATGATTTATCACACGAAAATTGTTTCAAGAGGGGTAACCCGGGCCCACCTGTGCACGGATATGCCCTTTCTTTCCTATCAAAAGTCTCCCGAAGACGCTATAGAGAGTGCCGGAAGGCTTTTAAAGGAAGGGAGGGCCGAGTCGGTCAAGCTTGAGGTGAATGATGCGTACGTGGATACCGTGTACCGCCTCCAGAAAGCGGGAATTCCCGTTGTCGCCCATATAGGACTTTGTCCGCAGTCAGTTCACGTAATGGGTGGTTACAAGGTACAGGGGGGCCTGCCGGGCGAGCCCGAGGCACTTCTGGACTTGGCCAAGTCCTGTGAAGAGGCAGGCGCTTTCATGGTGGTTATCGAAAGCGTTTTATCGGGGGTGGCTAGAGATATTACCCAGGGTCTCGGGATACCGACCGTCGGAATAGGTTCCGGGGCGGATTGCGACGGACAGGTGCTTGTCATAAACGACATGATCGGCCTTACGCCGGAGCCGCTTCCCAAGTTTGTCAAAAAATATGCGGAGGTCGCGGACGCAATCTCCGATTCAACAAAGAAATACGTGGAAGAGGTAAAAAAAGGGACTTTCCCCTCGCAGGAGCAGTCTTATGGATAGCGCGGGAACGCTTTCCGTGCTCAAAAGCCCTTCCGACATGAAGAAGGTTTCCGATGCCTGCAGAAAAGCGGGCAGAAAACTCGGCTTTGTTCCTACCATGGGAGCCCTGCACCAAGGACATATAAGTCTTGTTGAGGAATCGGTAAGAAGGGCGGATGTGACGGTCGCCAGCGTTTTTGTCAATCCTACGCAGTTTGGGCCCGGCGAGGACTTTGATCGTTATGAAAGGGACTACGAAGGCGACGTGGAAAAACTTGTCCGTTGCGGCGTAGACTACCTGTTCTATCCGGATATAAGTGATATTTATCCCGACGGTTTTCAGACCACGGTTTCAGTGGGAACCTTGGGGGACTGCCTCTGCGGTCCTTTCAGACCCGGACATTTTGACGGGGTGGCAACGGTCGTGCTTAAGCTGTTTAACGTTGTCCGCCCGGATTTTGCCGTATTTGGAAGAAAGGACTACCAGCAGCTTAAGATTATCCAGAAAATGGTACGGGATTTCGATATGGACATTGAAATAGTGGAAATGCCGATAGTGCGTGAACCGGACGGACTAGCGATGAGTTCAAGAAACGCTTATTTGGGCGCGGAGCAGAGAATCAGGGCGGCCGCGGTGAACAAAGCCCTTCGGGAGATCGAAAAAGAGTTCAAAAACGGTTGCGATGACTGCCAAATTCTGCTTGCCGAAGCAGATCGGGTATTGCGTATGGCGCAAATTAATGATATTGATTATATTGAGATAAGAGACTCGGAAACCCTTGAACTCCGGCACAGAGCCATGGAGGGTGATCTGGTGGCCTTGGCCGTTAGGGTGGACGAGACCAGGCTTATCGATAATATTGTGCTTTGAGAGGTTGGTAATGCAAAGGATACTCCTGAAATCCAAGATACACAGAGTCACGGTAACCGATGCCGAGCTGGATTATGAGGGGAGTCTTACTCTTGATAGAAATCTAATGGACGCTGCGGACCTGTTCCCCTATGAAGAGGTTCACATTTTCAACTTGACCAACGGTCACCGTTTTTCAACCTACGTGATTGAAGGCGTAAGGGGTTCAAACACAGTTTGTGTAAATGGTGCGGCGGCGCATCTTGCGAGAAAGGGTGACTGCCTGATAATAGCGGATTTTGCAATCTATGACGAAGAGCAGAGCAAAACACATATGCCTAAGCTTATATACGTGGATGAGATGAACAATATAAGCAGCATAAAATCTGGAATTAACGCTCTTAAACTTGCCACCGACGGCTAATTTCCCCTTGTTTCGGGTGGAACCCGCGTAAGACTTACGGACTAGAGGTAGTTTGACATAACCCACTCCCGTAGTTACATTAGGGCTTGGGAGGGTGTTGTGGAAGCAGGGTGTTGGGCTTCGTGTTTTTCACTGAGGTTGTAACATCTGCTTTACAGTTCTACGGGCGTATGTCCGTCTATTTAAAGATCTGATTTATGAAAGCTATAATACTTGCAGCAGGCAGGGGAACTAGGCTATATCCCTACACTCATGACAAGCCCAAGTGTCTTCTTGATATTGGGAACATATCCATACTTGAGCACCAGATAAACCTTATAAGGGACTGTGGCATAAACGAAGTTGTAATCGTCGTGGGGTTCGGTTTTGAGAGAGTGGAGGATTTCCTAAGAAGCTATGACGGCTTGGGAATGAGAATCAATACCCTTTACAATCCTTTCTACCAGTCCACAAACAGCCTTGTGTCTCTCTGGATAGCTCGAAGCGAATTCGATGAAGATTTGGTGGTTATGAACGGCGACGATGTATACGAGATAGGCGTTTTGGACAAGGCACTTGCTGTAAGGGATGAAAAGATATGTCTCCCTATAAAAAAGCGGTCCCGATATGAAAGAGAAGACATGAAAGTTGTTGTCGACGACAGCAGGATTACGAAGATCAGCAAGGAGATATCAAACGCCGAAACCTCCGCTGAATCGGTCGGCATAAGGGTGTTCAGGGATACGGGAGTAGAACTGCTCAAAAGAGCGGTTGAGGAGGAGATGAGAAATCCCGGCGCCGAGGGGAAATGGTACATTTCCTCGATACACAGGCTTATAAGCAAGGGGTATAAGATCAAGCCCCTAGATATAGGCGAGCTTTACTGGATGGATGTAGACTGTCCACTGGATCTTTTCAGGGCGAGAAAACAGGCTGACAGGTTCTTGAAGAAGGAATACCGCGTGCCGAGTCTTCTGAGGGTTGTCGACTCCTCTGAATAATCTGCCATGAAAAATGCTATCGTACTTTGTTCTGGCACGGGAACAAATGGTGAGGATTTGTCCGAATTTCCAGGCAAATCGGTAGCACAAGTCCCGCAACTCAAAAGAATTATAATAAATTGCCAACGTGTCGGAATTGAGCAGTTTCATATAATTACCGATAACGCGGGTTTCCTGAAAAACCTTCTTATAGATGACCCTAGGATTACATCGGACATAAACTGGATCTTGCCTGGAGGGTCAGTATCGATGGATCCGGGCAGGGTGCTTATTCTAGAATCTTCCCTGATTGTCACAAACTCTGGTTCTCTTGAGAAATTTGTCCGGAATTCAGCTGATTGCCGCGAGGAAGAGGTTTCCGTCCTCGTTAATCAGGACGCCGATCCTGTTGTTGGTATGGACAGGGAGACAGGTTACGTAAGCGGTTATTTCGGTGGAGGAAGTAGCGTTTTAGGCGCTTTTTCCGTAAATTCCACGGAAGTTCCTGCCGTTCTTTCGGCTACTGGACTTGATAACTGGATTGGCCAGGAGGCCACGCGGCAGCGCATGAGGATCTTTGGTGCCGACAGCGGGTATTGGTATCGTCTTTCTGATACTGCAGAGTCTCGAAAAGAAGCCGAGAGAATCATTTTTTCTCACGTGGGTAAAACTGCCACGGGATGGATAGCGAGAAACATAAACGGCAGGATGTCTCTTCCCCTGAGCAAGCTTTTGATAAGGACGCCTCTTACACCTAACGCGGTAAGCGTTCTGATCAACCTGATCGGAGTGCTCTGCGGGCCGTTTTATGCTCTTGGTTATCCGGTAATCGGAGCACTTTTCATGCAGGCGGCAACCGTTTTGGACAGATGTGACGGAGAGGTTGCGAGAATAAAGCTTATGGAGACGAAGAAAGGGCAGTGGGTTGATACCATAAGTGACCAGTTTACCGTGCTTTCTTTTCTGATCGGAGTTCCTGTTGGGTATTACCTTCAGACAGGAAGTACCGTTGCGGTAGTGCTCGGAAGCTACAACATCATCGTTTTCATCCTGTTTCTAATATGGTCGTTTTACTTTCTGATAAAGTACACGAATTCCGGCAGTCTGGTTGCCTACTTCGAAGTTGACAAGCACATTGATCCCGAGGAACTCTCCTTCCTGAGAAAGCTGATTGCCCGCATGCGTCCCTTGGGGAGAAGAAACTATTATTCGGCCGCATTAGTTCTCATAGCGATAATCGGAGGAAATTCCTTGGTTCTTTTCGCCACATCTCTGACACTGACTTTCTTTTTCCTGCATCAGCTTGAAGATGTTGTGAGGATTTTCCGTCTTGGGAAAGCCGAAGAAGTTTTTCATGAAGAAACGGAACAGAATTAATCCGGCGGCATACAGACCGGTTTCCAACTAGGACAGAGGACATCTTTTGCTCTGTTCCTGCGCCGTGATAATTATTTGGGGTTTCTGTGGAATTTTATAAGACAGAAAGAGAGAAGAGACAAGACGCTTGCCCAAGAAATGAACATGAAGAGTGCGGCAGCAAAGTCCATTATTTTTCCCTCCTGCCGGCAATATAAACCATAACCGACAGAAAAACAAACAACCCTACAATATAAAACCTTGCGAACCATATATTCCAGCTGCTCGCTCCGATTACTGAAGGCAGACTGGTGTATCCCCACCACGATATAAGGATCAGAAGGAAAAATGGTGTCAGGTATTTCAGGATGTAATAGAAAACACGGGGTGCTTTTATGAATCCACCCGAGTTTATCTCATTCCAGGCCTTCTCTGACCCGAATACCCACATGAACATTACTATTTCGATGAATCCAAATACGACAAGCATTATGGTGCCGGCCCAGAAATCCCATTCATCAAGAACTTGGCTTATCAGTATCACGGGCAGTACGCTCACGATTATTATCAGCATGGTGTATACGACTGCCCTTTGTCTTGAGATGCTGAATTCATCCTGAAGGAAGGTTACTACGGGATAAGCTATAGCTACGGATGAGGTCATGCCGGCGAAAAACAGGAGAAAAAACCATAAAAATCCGAAGATTCTCCCTAACTCAATGCCTCCCAAGCTTCCTGAAATGCTGCTGAACACGGCGGGGAGGCTTATGAATCCCAAGCTGAAAGCGCCTGACTGCGCTACTGTGACTACGCTTGCGACTCCGAAAAACGCTACCGCAGCCGGAATGGCTATTGAGCCCCCGAGAATCACCTCTACTGTTTCGTTAAGAGTTGCCGAAGTCAGACCGCTTAGCGTTACATCATCGTCGATCTTTATGTAAGACGCATACGCCACTATTGCCCCGAAAGCCAGGCTCAGCGTGAAGAAGATCTGTCCGGCCGCCGCTATCCATACCTGCGGGTTTTTGAGGGCTTCAAAGTCCGGATTCCAGAGGAAGTTAAGGCCCTCGATCGCCGTTCCGTGATCAGTTTTAAGCGTCAGAGTCTTTACTACGAGTATTATTGCCAGAACAAACAGCATGGGAAGGGCGTACTTGACGAATATCTCTATGCCTCCGGATATTCCTCTTAGCATGATGTAGAAGTTTGCGGTGATTGTGATTACAAAAGCAGTAATAGCCATTTTTGAAGGGGAGAGAAGCACTCCGTCTCCTGCGCCGAGATAATCGGCAAGGAAGTTGCTGTATGGCTTTACGTATTCCGCAGCGTTTGAAACTGCCCCCGGGTCAAGGCTGGGATTGCTTCCCAAGAGAAAGTGCAGGGCGTATCCCAAGGTCCAGGATTCGATGTAAACATAGTAGATTGTTACAACAAGGGGTATCCAGAGCCCTATAACGCCAAGCATTCTTGAAGCGGGACTTTTCCAGAAAAGATTGAATATCGCAGGGGTTGTTCCGTGCCCGCGAGACCCTCCGTACCTTCCCATTCCCCATTCCATCCACATGATAGGGATCCCGATCATGATAAACGCTATGAAATAGGGAATCATGAAAGCGCCGCCGCCGTTTTCCGCGGCCTGCGTGGGAAATCTAAGAAAGTTGCCAAGACCTATGGCGTTGCCCGCCATGGCTAATATGAGACCCGTCTTGGTCGCCCAAGCGTCTCTGTTGTTGGAGCCGTTTTTCATTTCGGAAGGATTGCAATCAGGAAAGCTATATTATCACTGAGGCGAGAAATAGGCAAGATGAAAAGCTCTGCTTTAAGTAATAAGCGGTATTGACAAAAAGAATAATGATTTTATCTTAATTCACCCTAGAAAATCTGAACTTTGATCACCAGAGGAACCAGAGTGCCCAGAGCAAAGAAAAAACAACCGGAAAAAAAGCCCTCGAAAAAAAGCTCTTCTGCCGCCACCCCAGCAAAGGCCCGGTCAAGGAGAGCTGATCCCAAGAAATATACCAAGAAGTTCCTTAATCAGATGACCGTAATGCTTAAGGAGATGAGAGAGGAACTGCTTCAAGACGTGACTAGGTCAATGAAAGAGGAATCGGATCACCTGCGTTTCAATGTCGGAGATTTTTATGACCACGCGTCGGAAGACAGGCAGAGGGAACTTGCCCTTACGCTTTCGAACAGGGAACGCAGCAAGCTGCATCAGATAGATGATGCTCTAAAGAGGATTGAGAGCGGGGAATACGGTTTCTGCGAGGTTACCGGGGAGAAAATAGGGGAAGAAAGACTCATTGCCCTGCCTTTTACGAAGCTGAGCATCGAAGCCCAGGAAGAAATTGAAAGGGGAGATTACTGATCTCTCTTTTTGAGCCTGCCTAAAGATTTAGTGTAGGGTTTTTTGAACAGACCGACTTCGGTTATAAGGCATTCGATATTGTCGGCCGGCGTAACATCAAACGCGGGATTGATTGCGTTTACTTCTGCGCTTATTCGTTTTCCGTCTATGTGCGTTACCTCTTCTGGGTTCCTTTGCTCAATGACGATATCATCTCCGCTTAAGCATTCGTTGTCTATGGTTGAAGTGGGGGCCGCTACGTAAAAGGGAATATCGTGATGCTTGGCTAGGATGGACAGGGAATAGGTTCCTATTTTGTTTGCCGTATCCCCGTTTGAAGCTACCCTGTCAGCCCCGACCACGACCGAATCCACAACTCCCTTGCTCATCAGATGTCCGGCCATGCTGTCGGTTATCAGACGGACCGGAATGCCGTCCCGCTCAAGTTCCCAGGTAGTGAGTCTCGCTCCCTGCAGAACCGGCCTTGTCTCCGACGATATTACGCTTATGTTCTTGCCTTGGCGAACTGCCGACCTTATTACCCCCAGAGCCGTTCCGTAACCTGCGGTGGCAAGACCTCCGGCGTTGCAGTGCGTCAGGACAACGGAGTTGTCTCTTATGAGTTCTGCCCCGTTATCCCCGATCTGCATACATGTTCTCAGGTCTTCTTCCTGTATGTTAATTGCCTCGTTTATGAGAAGATTTTTGATCTCTTCCACTTCTCTGCCTCTGCTCTCGGAAATCAGCCTGTTCATTTTTTCGATAGCCCAGAACAGATTTACGGCTGTCGGTCGCGTCATGGCCAGATGCTCCGATATGGTCCTCATGCGCTCTTCGAACTTTTCGTAGGGGGAATCGTTGCTGATACTACTGGCCCCGAGAGCCATTCCCATAGCCGCCGCTATTCCTATCGCCGGAGCTCCCCTGATAACCAGTTTCCTGATGCAGTCGGCTACCTCTTCAAACGTTTCGCATTCAACATAGACTTCCTTGCCGGGAAGCTCTCTTTGGTCAATCATCAAAACCCTGTTGCTTTTCCACTCTATGGTTCTAAAGGAACTCATTGCGTCGGCTTCCTCATTTTCTTTAACCTCAGCAGCAGTCCGGCCCATCCGCCCTCGACCTTTCCACTAACAATATCATAACCCGAATTCCCGTATATTCCGGCTACCTCCTGTTTTTCCTCTGCCTGTATTCCGGACACTATGAGATATCCTAGGGGGAGAAGCCTGTCTCTTAAACTGTCTTTCATTGATATAAGAGTATCCTTGGATGTGTTGGAAACGACCACGTCGAACCTCATCCGTGTGCAGTCCACAGAACCGCACCAGACTTTTACCTTATCGGAAGTGTTGTTTCTTGCGGAATTTGAGATGGTTTCTCTTGCGGCCTTTAAGTCAGTGTCCGCGCAGAACGAGACATCTGCTCCCAGCTTAACTGAGCAGATAGCCAGAATACCGCTTCCGCACCCGACATCAAAAACAGAACACCCGGGGGATTTTTCGATAACCTCATCCAGATAACTTACGCATATTCTTGTTGTTTCGTGATGACCTGTACCAAAAGCGTTTCCCGGATTTATTTCAACTACCCGGGTTCCCCGCTCCGCTTGGTATTGTTTTTCCCAAGGAGGCCTGATAACTATTCGACGACTGGCCCTTACGGGTTTCAGGTAGGATTTCCATCCTTCCCAGTCTTGCTCATCGATATATCGAGTGGTGAACCGTACTGCTTCGGCATTTTTATCAAACAGCGTCGAGAACTCCTTTACGGCTGTTATGATTTCCTCAATATCCGTTTTTTCCTTAAAATACGCGTGAACTAATGGTTCCCCGCCTTCTTTTTGCTCCTCGCTCACGGCTCCGGCCCCAAGACCCAAGAGCAGATCAGAGACGGACTCCACCATATTTCTTGGCAACTCGATCGTGAGTCTTTTCATCCTTGGCATGGCAGATAATTAATTGTATTTGCTGCGCTTCGTCAAATTTACAAAGAAAGGATGGGTATATATAATATTTGTTATGAAGGCAGAAACTAGGGAAACGGTAAGAACCATCCTTATTCAGAAAATGTCCGATATACTGGGCATTGCATATGACACTGTTGATAGGATGAGTAAGGGCTCCAACTCTTTCCCGGATCCCCTTGACAGGGCGATGTCCGAGTCAAACAGAGTTCTTGAACTGCGGGAAAGAGACAGGGAGAGAAAGCTGCTTCGGAAAATACGCGACGCGCTTGCGAGGCTTGAAAATGGTTCTTACGGAATCTGTGAGGTGTGTGAGGAGGAGATCTCAGAGCAGAGATTGATCGCAAGACCTGAAACTACTCTTTGCATAGAGTGCAAGGAGGAGCAGGAAGATATTGAAAAGAAGTTCGGCTAGTTCTTAGTTCTCGAGAATCATAGTTCCGCTGAGCAAGTTAAGCATAGATTCCTTGGTTATTTTCCATTCCCCCAAGACCTTCGATAAATTAATAATCTCTTTGGCCTTATACGTCATCGAATAGCTGTCTATCTTTACGTCAATGGAAGAGAGCATCATTACCCTCGCGTCTGTTCCGTTGATGTATATGTATCTTTCAGATTCGCCGAACGATACCGTGTCAATGATGGATACATGATCGCTGAACCTGCTTACCAGCTTCTCTTTGTCCATTACTTCTTCCCCGGAGACTGTCCTGTAGTCTTCGTGTATGCACTCAGAATATTTTCCGGGGTCTTTTAGCTCAAAGGCGCTTGTCCTTTTGTCCAGAAGCAGATTTATCTTCTCTTCATCGGAAGATCCGCAGGAGGCAAGAAAGATAACTGCGACCATATATGCCAGCAGCTTGTATGTCGTTACCATCTCAGTTTCTTGGTTTAAACGGAATCATATCGCCTTATCATGGCGTGCGCCCCAAGTTGAATTGCACGTCTGCCAAGTGAATTTATCATGCCGTTAATTTCACGTACCGGATTGTTTGCCCGCAGCCCCGGGGAAAGGTTTTTCCAGCTGTTAGGATGACTGGTCGGATAGCTTTTCCTCAGTCTCCAGGAGAAGCTTTCTGGCTTTTTCAGCGTATTCAGTGTCGGAGTAGTTCTCCAGGATATTTCTGTACCTTTGCGCCGCGGCCTTGTAGTTTTTTTTCTTTTGGTAGAATTTCCCTATATAGAGTTCTCTTTCCGCGAGTAATTTTCTGGACTCCTCGATTTTCTCCAGCGTTTGCTCAGCATACGGGGAGTCAGGGTAGGTTTTATTAAGCAAAGTAAACCACTTTATCGAGCTAAGTGGTTTTGAGTGGTTTCTGTCTTTTCCAGCTTTCATTTTATAGTAGGAGAGTCCGAGGCGATACATTGCGTAGTCAAGCTCCTCGTGGCCTGGGTGGTTCGTTATGAAATTTTCGTATTCTTCGGCGGCTAGAGTGTAGTCCCTTTTTTTGAAATAGACATCACCGCTTCTCAGTTCGGCAAGCGCGGCGTACTTGGTATAGGGGTAGCGGATCTGTATTTCCTTGAGTATATCGAATACTTTGTCGTAATTTGTTCCGCCGAATATCCAGGGGAAGCCGCCTTCCTTGTTAAGTTCTTCGAGCACTTCGTCGTTTAGTTGCTCAGCCGTTCCTTCGTAAATTGCCTGCTTTCCTCCACAGGAAACCGCAAGGAGCAGAGCAACGATAATTAGTAATCTTGTCGGATTTTTCATGACTCGATATTGTTTGTGAAACTATTTCTCCATGAGGGTAAAAAAGTTCTCCGCAGGTCAGGTAATTCTTTGTCCCGGTTCCAGGGCAACAACCGTCAGCGAATCTATGTCTTTGGTCAGCGTTTTCAGCTCATCCGGGGTTCCCACCAGAAGCGGAAAGGTTCCGTAGTGCATTGGAATGACCCATTTCACGTTAAGCAGCCTGCATGCGTATGATGCCTCAAGCGGGGACATCGTGAAGAGGTCTCCTATGGGAAGCATTGCCATCTCTGGTTTGTATATTTCCGATATGAGTTTCATATCGCCGAAAATGTTTGTATCTCCGGCGTGGTATATTCTGTAGTCGTTCTCAAACTTTATTACGTAACCTACCGGCTCCCCGCCGTAGATAACCGTTCCATCTTCCTCCTT
>JAJEGO010000007.1 GCA_022819805.1 Candidatus Dadabacteria bacterium | reverse complement strand
TAAATAGGCGTTTCGGGATTCTCGGATTCAAGGAAAAGAAGCTGGGCGATAACAACGTTGGCAACAGCGTCGTTTATATCGGAACCTATGAAGACGATCCTGTCCTTAAGGAGCCTTGAGAAAATATCGTAGCCCTGATCGCCTCTGCTCGTACGCTCAATAACGTAAGGTATGAAATCGGTTATCATCAAAAACCGATTATACTAAGCGGGTTATTCCTTGTCAATCTGCTCGGACTCGGGCTCAACTTCCTCAACTTGGGCCTGCTCGAGGAGAAGGTCTAAAACACCTTGCGTTTTAATCTGGGATTCAAGATGCTCCATGGTCCCCGGCTGCTCGTAAGCCTTGTGCACCTGATCCGGGGGAAGATTGTATGAAGCAGCGAGGCGGTCTATGTGTTCGTTTAGCTGCTTGCGGGTTACCCTTACGTTCTCCTTCTGCGCGATGCGGGCAAGAATTATCGAGGTCCTGACGCTCTCGGCAGCCTTCTCGGTAAACTTCGGCATTACATCTTCTCCGATCTCAGGTTCCGGAACTCCGCCCCTCTGCATGTCAGAGACAAATCTCGCCTTTAGACTCTCTTCTTCCTTCTCAAGCATTGACGGCGGAACGTCAAACTGGTTGCCCGAGAGAAGACTGTCGACTATCTGCTCCCTCATGGAGGAAAGCTGCTCGTTTTCGTGCATACGCTCAAGCTGTTCCTTTATGGCATCCTGCAGTTCAGAGACACTCTCGACATCGAAATCCTTGGCGAAATCATCGTTTACCTCGGGAAGCACCCTGTCGTGAATCTCTTTTACCTTTACGGTGAAACTGACAGTTTTTCCCGCAGCTTCCTGTATCAGAAAATCCTCCGGGTAGGAAACTGAGAATTCCACCTCCTCGCCTGCCTTCTTCCCAAGCAGGTTCTCTTCGAATTCGGGGGAAATCTGCTCTTCGCCCAGCAGGAATTTGACATCCTGCCTGTTAAGATCGTCTATGGTTTCTCCATCTTCAAATGTGCCGCTGTAGTCAACAAAGACGTAATCGCCGTCTTTGGCCGGACGGTCCTCCTCGATAAGTCTCGACTGCGCTGCCCTCTCCCTGAGTTTCTCTATCTCGGCGTCTATATCTTTCTCCATTACTTGGCGAACGACTTTCTTCACGGGAATTGAGCTGTAATCAGAGAGCTCAAAATCGGGAATCACCTCGAATTCAGCCGAATAGGTAAACTCCTCACCGACTTTGACCTCATCCATCTCCGTAATGTCGGGGCGCGTCACCGGCAGAAGCGAGCGCTCCGCAAGGGCTTCTGACAAGGTTTCCGAAACAAGGTTTGACGCGGTTTCCTGATCAACTTCCTTTCCGTACATCGACTCCACCACGTGGCGGGGAACCTTCCCTTTTCGAAATCCCTTGACGCTGACTCCCCCCATCACGTCGCGGAACACGGATTTTCTTTTCTCCTCAACCTGGTCTGAAGAAAGGGAAACCCTGATTTTCTTTCTGGTGCTGTCAATGTCTTCAATGTTTATTTTCATTTGGTTTAAAACCTCTCGGTAAATAATTCCCAGAGGAAACGATCTTCTCTCCAGGATGTTGATATATTTTTTTACTTGCTCTTTGCTTTTAGGGGAAATTTTTCAGGATTTTCAATTATTTCTTCCGTAACGTCAACATCAATATCGGGCCAATAGAAATGACCCGGTGACGGTTCTTCAACATTGATGATTGATTTTACGGACTGATCCCTGAACCAAGGAAAATCATCATAAGACATAAACAGCTCTTTTCCGTGAGCCAGAAGCCATACTCCATGAGCAGAGATATTTGTTACCTCAACTGCCGAAATACTGCTTCCATGCTGCGATAAGCTCATCGTAATGAACCTCCACGAGTAATTCAATCTCCTTGAGTTGATGTATAGAATAACGATAATTCTTTGCTAACTCAATTTCGGGCTCAAGCCAAAACTTCGCCTCACCGTCACTTGATACTACATGGATATGCATTCGTTGCTCTTCCCTTGAGAAAAAGAAGAATCGATACCCTTTTTCTTTGAACACCGTAGGACTCATGATTAGCGCACATTTATATTTGCTGGATATAGAACCCGCTGCATGGTTTGAGTACCGTTCGCAGCTTATGAATGTTTCTCCCGGTAGACGTAATTTCGTGCAAACAACGAAAAGGCAAGGAGAAGGAGGACAGCTTGGGGGATAGCAGTCTCATAAGAGGGATAAATCCCCAGAGTATCCATGTAAGGAATGAAATGCGCCGTAGTTGAAGAAATAATTCCCGCCTCCTGGAGTTCAAGTATTCCCTTGCCGAGAAGTATGAAACAGAGCAGGTAGAGGAAAACGCTCGTGAAGGAGAAAAAGTACTTAAGAGGAATCCTGAGGGTAAACCTGTACATAAGAAAAGCTATTACGAACACAACCGCCACTCCCGCGACAAGTCCATAGATCACGTGTGGCGTGGATGAACCAGTCTGATAGAAAAGCGCCTGATAAAAAAGCGTCGTCTCGAAAGCTTCCCTGTAGACGGCAAGAAACGAAACGAAAGCAAGAGTGAGGCCGCTTCTGCGGGTAAGCGCGCCCTGAGTCTTCGAGCGGACGTATTCCTTCCATTTTTTTACGTCCGCCTTTGAGACAAGCCAGTAACTTATGTAAAAAAGAATCGCGGCAGCCAGAAGAGAAGTCGCTCCTTCCACAATCTCCCTCCTGGCCCCCGAGATATCTATTATGGTTCTCGCAGCAACCCACGTCGCCAGTCCCGCAAAGATGGCAAGCACCCACCCGTAGTGAACGTATCTTATCATCCCGCGGTTACCTGAATGCGCCAAAGCGGCGATAATGGCCGCGATTATAAGCAGGGCCTCAAGCGCTTCTCTGAGTATTATGGCAAAAGAATTAACGAAACTCAGGTATTTGCCGAGCGATGAGCCGCCTTTTAGGATGCGTTCTGACTCGCGAAGATTCTCCTCTATGCTCGCTTTCAGATCATAAAGCTCGGAGGAGTCCCGGTCAGACATCACCAATGACCTGAAAAATCCCATTTTCTTCTCAACCTCAAGAACAAGCGATCTTTTTTTCGAGACCAAAGCGGGTTCAATTTTCTGAAATCCTCCCAAGTACCCGTCAAGAGCCTCCCTGAATGCTTCATCTTTTCTCCCGTCCTCGTAAAGAACAATGGCTTCTTCTAGTTTCCTCCTCGTATAGGCTATAGCTTCCGAAGCATCCCCGGCAATTCCGTCCCTAAGGTAAGCAGTTCTCAGGGAAAAAAGAACGTCCTCGCCACGACCCCCGACTCCCAAATCCAGCAGAATCTCCGCATTGCTCAACAGAGCGAGATTCTCAAGTTCTCTCGTGTCATCCGAGATGTTCTGGGAGGAAAGTCCTGAGCCGCTCCCGCCTGTTGGAATATCCGGATACCCAAGCGAGAGAACGTAAAACGCCACATCCCACTTCTGTTTTTCGTCAAGCACCTCCTCAAACGAGGTCATGGCGGTACCTTCGATCCCGAAAGTAGTGGTGTTGTAAACTTTAAAAGGTGAGAGCCCGAGGTTTATGTCAGGATCTGTGAAATCCGTGGGAGGAGGATTGAGGGTCTTGGAGAAAGCATCGTCCGGCCTTCCGGAGAGCCCGTGACAGGAGGAACAGTTCTCTGCGTAAAGCTCTTTTCCGCTTTCGTAATCCGGAATCTTAGCCGGGTAGGGCTCTATGTTATAGGCCGAAATGATCCGCCCCTTCAGCTCACCGGCAAGACTTTCCACTTCTGAGACAGGGCCTTTGGATACTATGATTGAGCGCAGATGTGCGAATTTTTCGGAAAAATCAGCCGTTCCTTCCCTCTTCTCAGCCGTTTTTTCCCACAGGTCAACCGCTACGGAAGAAAAATCCAGCATTTCCTGATACTCAAATTCGTTTATTATCTCCCCATCTTTTACGGCATTTGAGTAATCCCCTCCTATGTAGTCGACAAGAGAAAGGATTCTGTCTATCTCCCCAGCGTAGGAAAGCCCCGGAAAAAGAAAGAGTACGAGAACGGTTATACGAAAAAGACTTTTTTTCAGCATGGTTTATGACTATTTCCGCATATGGGAATCGGGAGCGTACTTTCTACCATTCTAGACCTTTATTGTCAATAATCCTCATCGCCGTTATCTTCCGCTTTATCTTCGGTAGCAGAGGGAGAATCAGATAGGTAATCCAGCTTGTTTTTTTCTTCGCAGATATTTTTTTTAAAAAATTCTTGACATCATCACTCCAGAATGTTATTTATCTGCGTCGTAGATATTAAATATCCATAATATCTATTACTTATGCAAGCCTAATAAATCCAAAAGGAGGATGTTAATGGATGGTTAGTTATACAAGGCGGTGGAAAATGCTTTTCATTTCTTTCTTGGTTTTTTCACTCGCTGGCACGCAGACTTCACTCGCGCGTACAGCTTCCGAGGAAAGGATAAAAAAGCTTGAGGAACAGATAAAGGTTCTCGCGGACGAGATAGAAGCCATTAAATCCGCTTCGGTAACGGAACCTCCGGTCTATGAGGCGGAATTCGGTGTGGCCCCGGCGGCTTCAAAGGTCTACAGGGTTGACCAGGGAGTATCATTCGGAGGATATGGTGAATTGCTTGTAGGCAACATAAAAGAGGATTCGCACGACATAGCGGATACCCTGAGACTGGTTCTCTATAACGGCTACAAGTACAACGACCACATAGTTTTCAACTCGGAAATAGAGTTCGAGCACGGCACGACGGGAAAAAACAAGGACGGGAGTGCGGGCTCGGCATCGGTTGAGTTCGCGCTGATCGATTTTCTTATAAGCGATCAGTTCAATCTTAGGGGCGGTCTTCTCCTGACTCCTTTCGGAATCGTAAACGAGATTCACGAGCCGACGACGTTCTACGGAGTGGGGCGACCCGAGGTGGAGAGGCGGATAATTCCGAGTACATGGAGAGAGTCCGGAGCCGGGGCGCACGGAACGTTTGATCTGGGTGGTGCCGGTGAGCTTTCTTACAGAGCCTACGCAATGTCGAGCGCCGATGCTCGGGGATTCAAGGCATCGGACAACAGGAGTCTTCGGATCAAGGGAAACAGGGCAAGATTCGACGACATAGCCTTTGTCGGAAGGCTTGAGTACGATCCGATTCCGGGGATTAAAATCGGAGGGTCCATGTTCTACGGCAACACGGGACAGGACGAGGAAGTTAACGGCCAGACGATAGACGGGCTCTTCCAGATGTACGAAGTGGACGCGCAGTTTCAGTACGCGGGACTTGACTTAAGGGCATTGTCTGTGTGGACAAGCCTTGATGACGCCGCGCTTATAAACCAGCTCAACGAGCTTGAAGGCAACGCATCCATTGGAGAAGAGCAGTCCGGCTGGTATGTTCTCGGAGCATACAACATCTTCTCCGCGCTTAACTCCGGAAGCAAGTACATGGAGTACCTAGCGCCTTTTTTCCGGTATGAAAAATTTGATACCCAAGAAAAGGTTCCCGCCGGGTATGAAAGAAACCTAGCAAATGAAAGGACCCAGTACACTATCGGGGTAAATTACAAGCCGATTCCAAACGTGGTCATAAAAGCCGAATATCAGAATCTTGATAACGAAGCGAGTGAGGCGAAGAATCAGTTTAACTTTGGATTGGGATATGTGTTTTAGGATATAGGACTTAAATCCGCGATAAACGGGCGCGGGTTTATGTTTCTTTTTTTCTCTCTCTTTTCTCTCTCTTCACAAGGGCAATATTCAAGATAGAATGTTGCCCTTGTTCCATCATGACTATGAGAATCCTTTTTCTAATAACGCTTGTGTTTTTTCTGCATGGTGCCGGAGATGTATCCGCTAAGGTCTTTCTTACCAAGGGCAAAGCGCTTGGGCTTGTTTTCCCCGAAGCGGAAGAAATAGAAAAAAGACACGTTTTTCTCACTGAGCTCCAGGCCGAGAACGTAGGCAAAATGGCCAGGGCCGAGGTAGATTCAAGACTCTACACCTTCTACATAGCAAAGTCCGGCGGAAAAGAGACGGGCTACGCGGTTATCGATACCCACACTCTTAGAACCCTTACCGAAACCGTACTGTTCGTAATAAATCCTGACGGGACACTTCGCCACGCCGAGACTCTCGCATTTTTCGAACCCACGGATTACATGCCGAGCGGAAAATGGATAAACTTGTTTCTGGAAAAAACTAGGATGGACAGAATGAAAGTAGGAAAAGGAGTTCCCAACATTACCGGAGCCACGATAAGTGCGGTATCTTTTTCGCAAGCTACGAGAAGGATTCTCGCCGTCTACAGAGTCATGTTTGGCATTCCGACTGATTCCTAATTATCCATCCGGGAGAAAAAATGAAATTCTTCATCTCAGGAGACATAAGAAAAAACGACCTGTTGAAACTCATCGTCTTGCTCACGACGATTTTCTTTCTCTTTTTATGGTTAACCAACCTGCTGTTTTTTCTGAAGATAGGGTTCAGCTTTGATAGCGTGGTTGAGTATTACAGGGGGTCCGAGGAAAGTTTCAGGCCTCCGAGAAGCTATTTTGGGCTGCTCGAGGAAGCTCATTTCCACTTTTTCTCAATGGCCGTTCTACTTGTAACCCTTAACCATCTTTTTCTTTTCACGAACAGGAGCTCCACCGAGAAACTCCTTGTGATAGTAGCGTCGTACGGCTCCGCTTTTCTCGATATAGCCGGCGGCTGGCTCGTAAGATACGTAAGCGCCGAATTCGCCTATGTCAAAATCGGTTCCTTCGTCGTCCTTCAGGTATCTCTTCTTTACCTGATCATCTTCGTAACCTATTACCTCTACAGGAAAAAGCCCGAGTACCCGAAGCCGCCTCAATAACACTAGCGGCACGCATAAGACCCGAAGCAGGATTTCTTCTCCCCGTTTTTCTCAATGACCAGAAAACCCAGGGACTTATCTCTCTGGGCGAACATCCGCGCGCCTCGCGGACCAAGAACCGAGACGGCGGTCGAGAAAACGTCCGCTTCAGTAGCGTTTCTCGAAACGGCTACAACGGAGGTCACATCCTCAGCAGACCAACCCGTTCTGGGATCTATTATATGGGAGTATCTTTTCCCCGAGTACTCAAAGTAACGCTCATAATCCCCAGAAGTCGCGATACCCTTGTTCACAAGATCAATCTTCGAGATGATTTCACTGCCGATTCCGGGTTTTCTCACTCCCACGTCCCAGAATTTTTTGCCTGCGGGAGGATCCATCGCGTATATGTTTCCCCCGAAATTCACAAGTCCTCTCGTGATCCCGTTTTTCCTAGCGATCCTTACCATCTCGTCAACCGCGTAGCCCTTCCCTATAGCGCCGAAATCGAGCCTGACGCAGCTTCCCTCAAGGAATATCTGGGATTTGGCCTCGTCTATCTTTATTTTCCGAAAACCCGTACACCCAAGCGCATCACGGATACGGGATTCCTCTGGAAGCCGCCCCGAAGCGGTCTCTCCCCGCCAGAGTTCAAAGAGGCTGCCGACAGTTATGTCAAAAGCTCCGTCGGTAAGTTCGGAGTATCGAATCGAGGTTCGCACGAGACGCAGAAACTCCCCGGGAACGGAAACGGGACGGACCCCTGCGTTTACATTTACCTCCGCAAGGACGCTGTCATCCCTGTAGTTGCTGAAAAGCCGGTCTATTTCCTTGGTCCTCTCCACGCAGGCATCAACAACCCGGTGGAAAAGCTCTTCGCTCGGGGAATAGAATTTGAGCTCTACGGTTGAACCCATTGAATGAAAGGATCTCTCGTAGAGATTCTCCGCGCCATGGGAGCAGGAACAGAAAAGCAGGACTAAACAAAGCGCTAGCAGGCGCATGTCTTCACAATTACGTAAACTGTGTTTCTGCGAGAGGAGGGAGTCGAACCCTCACACCCTAAGGTACTAGATCCTAAATCTAGCGCGTCTGCCTGTTCCGCCACTCTCGCCCCTTAAAGCCAAAGATCGGCAAGTGTCCGGAATCGCACTTCCGGACAGCACCGTAAGATGCAAAATGAATTGGGCTGCGAGGGATTCGAACCCACGACCGACTGATTAAGAGTCAGCTGCTCTACCAGGCTGAGCTAGCAGCCCGCAAACAGAATAACAGAAAAGAAAATAAAATAAATGAAAACCGGAATCCCGTCACCCTAGGCGGCTAAAATTTCCTGTCTCTTTGAACTCTTCATCAAGATCGTTTATTTTTGAAGTTGTGGAAAACGTGATCAATTACTTCAAGGGATATCATAACGCATATCAAACACATGGAGAGAACCTGCTGCTGTCGATTCTTATAGTGGCTGTCCTGTTCCTCCTGAGAAAGATCCTCATCTCTCTCATAACCAACAGCACAAAAGATCCCAAGACAGTCTATTACTCAAAACGCATTATCGGATACGTATATGTTTTTCTCGCCGTAGTGCTGGTCGGGAGCGTGTGGATAAGCGGCTTGGGTCATATAGGAGCCTATCTGGGTATAGCAAGCGCCGGTCTGGCCATAGCGCTTCATGAAACCTTAGCCAATATCGCGGGCTGGTTATTCATACTCTGGAGAAAGCCCTTCGTGATAGGGGACCGCATACAGATAGGTGAAACCAAGGGCGACGTAGTGGACATGAGGCTGTTTCAGTTCAGTCTGATCGAGATCGAGAACTGGGTTGAAGCGGAGCAGAGCACGGGCAGGATAATACACGTTCCCAACAGCCATGTGCTCAGGGAAAAAACCGCAAATTATCACGGCGGATTCAACTACATATGGAACGAGATACAGGTTCTCATAACGTTTGAGAGCAACTGGAGAAAAACCCGAGAGATTTTGGAAAAAATAGTGAGGGAAAAAATCAAATTCTCTCCGGAACGGGCTGAGGAACAACTACGCGCGGTTGCTAAAAAGTACATGATACATTTACCGAACCTCACCCCTGCTGTTTACATGTCGACAAGGGACAGCGGAGTGCTTTTCTCGATCAGGTACACAATAAACCCGAGAAAAAGAAGAGGTTCGGAGCAGACTATCTGGGAGGCCGTACTTGCCGAGTTTGAAAAGCATCCCGACATTGACCTCGCCTACCCGACGACGCGTTTTTATTCTCACAGCCCCGTGAATCCTGAAAAAACGGAGCCCACCCCCTGAACCGGCGGCGAAACGGGTTCCCTACTGCTTGTTTTCTGAAGAATCTTCCTCGGGTTTAAGAATGGAAACCGCGGCCGCATCGGGATTTATGTACTTCTTGGCTACCCTCGCCACGTCATCCACCGTAACGGCAAGGATTTTCTCCGGGAATTTCCTGTATTCGTAAGTGCCTATCCCGTAAAGCTCGTCAAATCCGACTGTGGACGCCTGGGCGGAATTTCTCTGAAGTCCTATCTCGAAACTTCCGACTATGTAATTTTTCGCCCTCTGAAGCTCCTGCGCCTCTACACCCTCTAAAACGAGTTCCAACTGTTCCTTTATTGCCCCGAGCGCCTCTTTTTCCTTCTGCGGAGCGGTCCCTATATAGACCCCGAAATAGCCGCCTTCCATCCCCGGAACGTAAAACGAGGTTACCGCGTATGCGAGACTTTTTTTGTCCCTAAGCTCAATGAAAAGTCTTCCTCCCTGACCGGAAAGCACAGTGTTCAGCACCTCAAACGCGTAGCGATCCCGGCTCCTAAAACCCGGAGCGTGATAGCCCGCGATAATGTGGGTCTGGGCTTTTTCCTTTTCAAACTCGACGTTTTCTCTCGCCGCAGAAAGCACGGATTCGCGAGGAGGTCTGATCTTTTTAAAACCACCTTTTTTCATGCCGCCGAACAGCCCTTCAAGCACGCCGAGTGTTTTCTCCGCATCAATATCGCCCGCAACGGAGATAACCATGTTCTCGGGCCTTATGACTTTTCGGTAGAATTTCCTGACATCGGCCGAGGTAAACCGGCTTACGTTTTCCTCGGTTCCCAGAACGTTGAACCTGTAAGGGTGCTTTAAAAAGAGAGTGCTTAGAAAATTTCTCACCGTCTTTCCAGTAAGACTGTCCTCCTGTTTTTCCAAGGCGGCCAGGATTTCCCTTCTCCCCCTCTCCATCTCCTCATCGGAAAAAGAAGGGTTAAGTATCACGTCCGAGAAAATGTCCATGGCCCCTTCGAAGTTCTCGCTTAAGGCTGAGAGAGTCACTCCAATGCTGTTTTTTCCCGAAAAGCCGTCAACAGATCCCCCAAGCCCCTCTATCTCTACTGCTATATCTTCAGCAGAGCGGCTTGATGTGCCCCGGGTGAACATCTGGGCCACGAAGTTTGAGATTCCGTTTGTGCTTTCGTCCTCATACCTGAGACCGCCCAGAAACGCCGCGTGGACGGAGAAAAGCGGAACCGCGGGATTCCGCTTCAGAAGAACCCGGATCCCGTTTGAAAGCTCGTATTTCTTAAGCTCCCCCTGCGCTTGGGAAACCTTTTTCTCTTCCTTCTTGGAAGTTCCCTTGGGAAAAACAAGGGCCTTTTTTAAATCCCGCCCTACCCCCTTGGTCTTGTCTTTTGGAAGCAGCACTCCCGCGGTGAGATTTTTCGCCACCAAGTATTTTTTCGCCACGCGCATTATGTCCTCGGGGGTCACGCTCCTTACCCTCTCAAGGTAGAGACGCTCGTAGCCGTGATCTCCCGTTTCAATTTCAAAGTACCCGAGCTTTCTCGCCTGTCCCTGCATTGTCTCCTTTGCGCGGATAAAGTCCCTTTCTATGTTCGTTTTGGCGCGGGCAAGCTCCTCGGCTCCGACAGGCTCGTTTTTTATAAGCTCTATCTCGGCTATTATCTCCCCCGGGGCTTTTTTGACCTTGCCCGGATCGAGCACTCCCCCCACGATAAAGAGGCCGCTTTCCTTGAGGCTGTAAGCATAGGCGTATATATCGTTTACGGTGGCATTGCGCTCTTTTAGCTTTCTGTAGAGCCTTGAGCTGTCCCCGGTGCCGAGTATGCCGCTTATCACGTCAAGAGTCGGCGTGTCCACATGGCTTGCCGAAGGGGTGTGAAAAGCGAAACTGAAGTAACCCGTGCTTACGTCACGGCCAAGAACGAAAGTTCTCGTGCGTTTCTGCTCGGGTTCGGAAGGAAGTTCACACGCAGGAGTCTCTCTTTTCTTTATTTTTCCAAAAGTCCGGGCCACCGCGTCTTTTATTCCCTCAGGATCAAAATCCCCGACCACAACTAGAATCATGTTGTCCGGGGAGTACCACTTTCTGTAGAAATCCAGAATCCCGTCCCTTGTGAAGCTCGCAACGCTCTGCTTGGTTCCTATTATCGGCCGCCCGTAGGGATGAACGCTGAAGGCCGTGGAGAAAAGCTTCTGGCTGAGCACCCTTGTGGGGGAATCCTCTCCCCTTCTTATCTCTTCCTGGACGACCTCAAGCTCCTTTTCAAGCTCCATGGGATCAAAAGCCGAGTTCTCCATAACGTCTGAGAGAACGTCAAGAGCCATGGGCAGAAAGCGCCGGGCGCTTACGATGTAGTAAACCGTCTGGTCAAAGGATGTGAACGCGTTTATGTCTCCGCCGCCCGCCTCGACCATGCCGGCTATTTCTCCGACGCGTCTTCTCTCCGTCCCCTTGAAAAGCATGTGTTCGTGCACGTGCGCGAGGCCGTACTCTCCCTCCCCCTCGCACGCGCTTCCGGTCTTCACCCACACGTTCACGGCGACAACCGGAGAGGAGTCGTTTCTCTCAAGAAGCACGGTCATGCCGTTGGGAAGACTGTATTTCGTTACCCCGTCAACACCCTCCAAGGTCTGCGCATTCAAGCTCATAAGGCTTACTCCCGCAATCAAAATGAATAAGAAAAGTAATTTGAAAACCCCGTTCATCAGCTCCGGCCGCCTGAAGAAAAACTCTTAGGATTCATCACCCGCCAAGGCTTCCGATTCTTTGCCCCGCGATCTTGCCTTCGCGGCGAGCTTCCAGGCGCAATGTCCGAGCTCGAGGAGAAAATAGCAGTAAGTTATAGCGACTGCGACCACTCCGGGGTTGGTGATAAGCGCCGTAATGATTATGGAACCCGCGACAAGAGTGCTGAAAGGTCCGAATCTGGCAAGCCGCGGGAATTTTCTGTGGGGAACCTCGCTCACCATTACAAGCCCCACAATGGGAACGAAGAAAAGATAAAAAGATTCCATAAGCGGCGTGGTCGTGATCTGAAACTCGGAGAAAAGCAGTATCGGGGAAAGGATAAGCCCCGCGGCCATCGGGCTTGGAAGACCCGTAAACATACGCTTTTCCTTTGTCGTGAACTGCACATTGAAACGCGCAAGCCTAAGTGCCGCGCAGACCACGTAAAAAAGCATCGCCATCAGTCCCGGGTTTCCGTAATCTGAAAGTCCCCATACGTAAAGAAGCACCGCCGGAGCCACTCCGAACGATACAAGGTCGCAGAGAGAGTCATAGGACGCGCCGAAGCGGCTTTCTGAGTTAAGAGCTCTCGCTATCCTGCCGTCGAGCATGTCGACAAGTACCGACATGCCTATAAAGGCCGCAGCCCACCAGAACCGATTGAAAAGCCACTGCTCGGAAACACCGCCGGAGCCGTAGTCCCCATAAATGGAAATCGAAGTCGCGATGGACGCAAGCCCAAGCGTAAGGCCCAGAGTCGTGAGCAGGCTCGGAAGTATCGGAATAAGCCTCCCCGGGCGGGGTGACCTCCTCCTTTTCTTTTTCTTCACGTTAACCATGCTATAACCGTCCTGCCGGCAACAACCTTCTGCCCCACCTCGACTCCCACCTTAACGTCGGTGGGCAGGTACACATCCACCCTCGAACCAAACTTTATCATCCCGAATTTTTCGCCGATTTCCAACACGTCGCCGAATTTCGCGCGCGATACGATCCTCCTCGCAAGAAAACCGGCCACCTGAACGATAACCACCCTGACGCCGTTCTCGCATTCGATCAGGGTCACGAGCCGCTCATTGGCATCGGAAGAATTTTTCTCAAAAGCCATTCCGAATTTCCCGGGGTAATAGGTAGTCCCGACAACTTTGCCGGAAACGGGAAACCTGTTTATATGGCAGTCGAAGATCGAGAGGAAAATACTTATCCTCCTCGCGTTTCGCTTAAGGTAGTCGTCTTCTGAGACCTCGGAGATATCTATTACTTTTCCGTCCGCAGGACAAATCACGGAACCGGGATCAAGCGGAGGAAGTTCTCTTTCGGGGTCCCTGAAAAAAAAGACGAAAAAGGTGGCAAGCAGAACAAAGACAACAAATAAAAAGAAAAAACCCAGAAGCAAGAAGAGAACACAAAGTGCAGCGGAGACCGAAATTATGCCGAGTCCTTCGCTTTCGACCCTCACAAACCGAAAATCCATCAGTTCTTGTCTTTATCGACCAGCCTTTTCTGGAAAAGGGAACTCATCATTCCCCTGAGCTCGGCCCCGACGCTCTCAATCGGGTGCTCTTCGCCCTGCCTCAAAAGCGCGTTGTAGGTAGGCCTTCCGGCCTGATTTTCAAGTATCCATTCCGTGGCGAACTCCCCGGACTGGATCTCCCCGATTATCTTTTTCATCTCCTGTTTTACGGAGTCGTTTATGAGCCTCGGTCCCCTGGTTATATCTCCGAATTTGGCCGTATCGCTTACCGAGTAGCGCATGTTCGCTATTCCGCCCTCGTATATGAGGTCAACTATCAGCTTAACTTCGTGGCAACACTCGAAATAAGCCATCTCGGGCGGATAACCGGCCTCGACAAGGGTCTCATAACCGGCCAGTATGAGGGCCGTGAGTCCTCCGCAGAGAACAGACTGCTCCCCGAAAAGGTCGGTCTCCGTCTCGTCCTTGAAAGTGGTCTCTATCACGCCCGCCCTAGAGCATCCGATGGCGCGAGCGTAAGCAAGAGCAAGATCCTTCGCGTTGCCCGTCGGGTCCTGGTGAACGGCCACGAGTCCCGGCACCCCGGCGCCTCCGACGTACTGGTCTCTCACCGTGTGCCCGGGAGCCTTGGGAGCGACCATGAACACGTCCACGCCCGCGGGCGGTTTGATCTGTCCGTAGTGAATGTTGAAACCATGGCTGAACATAAGCGCGTTTCCGGCGACCAGGTTCTTTTCGACATGCTCATGGTATATAGCCGGCTGGTAAGTGTCCGGAGCCAGCAGAACCACTATGTCCGCGGATTTGGAAGCGGCGGAAACCGACTTCACGTTAAAGCCAGCTTCCTTGGCCTTTTTCCAGTTGGCACTGTCCTTAATATCCGCGACCGTGACCGAGACTCCGCTGTCTCTTAGGTTCTGGGCATGAGCGTGGCCCTGGCTTCCGTAGCCTATGATCGCAATCTTCTTTTTCTTAAGCTTAGACGGGTCAATATCCTCATCGTAGTAAACTTTCACCGGTTATATCCTCCTTTACTTGCTCTTCTTGCTCGCCCGGGACATGGCGACGGTTCCCGTTCTCGCGATTTCCTTTATCCCGAAAGGTCTTTGAAGTTCAACAAAGGCCTGAATCTTCTGCTCATCCCCTGTGACCTCGAACGTGTAGGATCTCGGAGACACGTCGACGACCTTGGCCCGGAATATGTCGGCGATCCGCAGGATTTCCGGCTTGGAATCGGCCTTCGCGTCAACCTTGATGAGAACCATCTCTCTCTCGACGCGGTCAAGTTCGGTCATGTCGACAACCTTGATCACGTTGACCATGTTGTTAAACCTTTTGATTATCTGCTGGATTATGGCCTCGTCGCCGGTTGTGACCAGGGTTATTCTGGACGTCCCCGGTTCCTGGGTTTCCGCGACGTTAAGACTCTCAATGTTAAAATCCCTCGCGCTGAAAAGCCCGGCGATTCTTGAGAGTACTCCGGCTTCATTGTCTACCGTTATGGATATGGTGTGCCTTGGTTTCATGGAACCTCCAAACTATGGTGAAAAAATTATCAGGGAACCGAATTATACCGAATCCCCGAAAAATGTTAATAGCCCCGACCGCAGAATAAACTGCCACCCAAGCCTCTCAGCTCTCCGCGTCTCCCGTAAGAATTTCCCCGAGTTCCCCGTTTACGTGCATATCAGTGCATATATCGCATCCACCTATGAAATTGCCGTTAACGTAGAGCTGCGGAAGCGTCGGCCACTGCGAGTAATCCTTTATTCCCTGGCGGACCTCCGGGTCCAAAAGAACATCGACGGTTTCGTAATCCACCCTGTAGAAGTTAAGAATGTTAACCACCTGCGCTGAGAAACCGCACTGCGGCGCCTCCTTCGATCCCTTCATGTAGAGGATAATAGGACTCTCTTCGATCTGACGCCCTATTTTCTTCTGTATATCCGACATTGTCCCGCTCCTTACTTTTTAAGTTTCTCCCATTGATCGTCCGTGTAGGTTTTTATAGAGATGGCGTGAATTTCGGATTCCATAGCGTCTCCAAGCGCCGCGTAAACAAGCTTGTGACGCTCAATAGGCGGCTTGCCCCTGAACTGTTCGGACACGACGACTGCCTGAAAATGCGTTCCGTCCCCCTCAACCTCGACAAACGACGCCTGAATGCCCTGCTCAATCATCTCGCGAATCCGTTGCGTTTCCATCACAGCGGGGAATTATATACGCATATCAGTACGTTTCCAAGAAAGGGGCTAAGGTCGGACCGTCTTGTAAAAATCCCCGGCTGTTTTATCTTTAATATATCCCCAAAAAGAGGTTTCAAGCACAAATGAAAGTAAAAGAGATAATGAGCAGCCCCGCGGTCACAGTTAACGAGAACGACTCGCTTGAGCAGGGCGCGCGCAGGATGCTTGAGCTCAGGATCGACCAGCTTCCCGTGGTTAACAACGACGGGGCGCTCACGGGATTCATATCCGCAAGCGACTTCGTCGCCAAGAAAACCACCGTTTCCTTCTCGAGAACCGAAATCCTCGAACTCTTCGGACAGTGGTTTAACCAGGGAAAAATTGAAAAAATATACGAGGAGGCCGGGCGTATCACAGTGAAGGAAGTAATGAGCAGCCCAGCCATATCCATCGGCCCGGACGCATCGGTAAAAGATGTGTTCGAGGAGTTAGCCGGAACCGGCGTCCACAGCGTTGTCGTGGTCGAAGAGGAAAAACCCGTGGGGCTTGTCTCGGTATCCGATTTTCTGAAATTGATCGTAAGATAATCCATCCCCGCCACGCCACCATGAAAAGCTTCGGCGTATCAAAGGAAAAACAGACGGCTCTTGCACGGGAAATGAATCGCCTGGGCATAAAGGAAGAGGATATCGAGGAAACCTTTATAAGATCCTCGGGACCTGGCGGACAGAATACAAACAAGGTGGCCACCTGCGTGCGCCTGCAACACCGCCCAAGCGGTATTACCGTGAAGGTCATGAGGGAGCGCTCCCAAGCGCTAAACAGGTTTCTCGCAAGGAGAAGTCTCGCCGAGAAAATCGCGACGCTGCTTTACGGAGAAGACTCCGCTGAAAGAAAAAAAGCGCGAAAAATAATCAAACAGAAGAAGAGAAGAAAAAGAAAAACGGCGAAAAAGCTCGCCGCCGAAGACAGCGGAAGCACTCAGGAATAAGGCCCGAAACTGCCGATTACGTAATGAGAAAAGCTCCTGATTCAAGACACGCTCAAGAAACGCGAAGCACAGCAAGCAGATTTGCGTTTCGAGGTTGCGGATTGCTTCGACAACTATGTTGCTTAAGCCTTCTTTTGCTGCTTTGGCCCGCGACGGCGGGAGCCGAAACCCTGACAGGGAAACCTTACGTAACGGACGGCGACACGGTCAAAATTTCAGGAGAACGAATCAGACTCGAAGGAATTGACGCGCCGGAGACAAACCAGCGGTGCAAAGACGCCTCTGGGAAAGGCTACGACTGCGGCCTTGTTTCAACCGCGGCTCTTAGAACAAAAATAGGTGACAACTCCATTACGTGCGAGGGCGCAACGCGTGACCGTTACGGACGCTTTCTCGGAACCTGTTACCTAAACGAGCTTGACTTAAACAGCTGGCTGGTCCGAAACGGTTACGCTCTCGCCTACACGCGCTACTCGCGCCGGTACGCCTCCGCAGAGCGGGAGGCCCGCGAAAACGGCCGCGGCCTGTGGGCCGGGAAATTCATCGCGCCCTGGAACTGGCGAAGGGGAGAACGGCTCACGACCACTTCCCAGCCGTCCAGTCGGTGAGTTGGCAGCAAAGTGTTGAAAAACCGGGGGTTTGTGTCAAGCTTAGCTGCATGGAAAACGAAACCGCAGATTTTCCCGAGGAAAGTCACGGACTTTCAGAAGATTGGGTGGTTTTCGGACCGGCTTTCATTCTTATCGCTCTCGGGCTTCTTTTTCCCTATCTCTCTCTTCCCAGGTTTTCGTGGACCCCGGATTCCGTGGGCAAGATCTTCAGCGCAGAGAACATATCTCTTTCCCTCTCGCTGGGAGTGGTCTTTTTGTTTTTCTCAAGCTTCGGCGTCCGTATGATGGGCGGGTCGGTCGCCCGCTACATCGCGGGCTTCCCCATAGTCTTCGCCCTTGCGTGGGCATCCAAGTTTCTCGCTGGAAACGCAATGGCCAAGGAATGGGGAGTAAGCTACGTCATCTTCGCCCTTTTAATCGGAATGTTCGTCGGCAACGTTTTCCCCAACCGCTTCCGGGAGGCAATCCGAACCGAGTACTACATCAAGATCGGGCTTATCATCCTGGGTTCCGGCATCCTGTTCGGCAAGATACTCTCCGCGGGGTCGGCGGGGATTCTCCAAGCCCTGTTTGTTGTGCTCGTCATCTGGTACGCATGCTACTGGATCTGCAGGAAATTCGCCGTTGATTCCGAGTTTGCCGCCATGCTCTCCACAGCCGTTTCCATCTGCGGAGTCTCTGCCGCCATCGCCGCCTGCGGGGCTATAGGCGGAGACAGAAAGAAACTCTCCTACGTAACTTCTCTCGTCCTCATAGTGGCCGTCCCCATGATGCTGATCATGCCCTGGGCCGTAGAGCACTTCCAGATTCCCGCGGTGATCGGAGGGGCGTGGATCGGAGGAACCATTGACACCACCGGAGCCGTGGTAGCCGCGGGAGAACTGGTGGGAGAATCGGCGATGAACGCCGCCGTGGTGGTGAAATTCTCGCAGAACGCCATGCTGGGTCTAGCAGCGTTTGCCCTTTCTCTTTGGTGGACATTCCGCCAAGGCGCGGATGAAGGGGTAAAGCCGTCTGCCAGGGTTATCTGGGATCGCTTTCCGAAGTTCATTCTGGGTTTCATGGCGGCATCGCTTCTTTTTTCCTTCGTCGTGGGAGACGATCTTGTCTCGCAGACCAAGGGACTCATGAAGGGGCTTCGCGGCTGGTGGTTCGCCCTCGCCTTTGTTTGCATAGGTCTTGAGACCCGCCTTTCCACTTTGGTCGGCATGGAGGAGGGCCGCCCAGCCTACGCGTTTCTCATAGCGCAGGGAATGAACGTCATCTGGACGCTGATCGTGGCGTGGCTTCTCTTCGGCGGCCTTTTATTCCCCGCCCCCGTTCTTTAGGCATTCTGATCGCTCCAGAGATATTGCCAAACCCTCAAAGCCAAGTACCTTAATCCGACAAATATTCTAAAGGAGTTCGCAAGAATGAAAGCCATTATCTATCATGAATTCGGAGAAACTGACGTCCTTAAGTACGAGGAAGTAAACAACCCGGAACTTGGACCTGGAGAAGTGCTGGTAGAGATAAAATCCTCTTCAATAAACTTCGTCGATCTCAGGCTTAGAAGCGGGAAATCCCCCCGTCCAGTACCCCTGCCGCACATCGGAGGAGTAGACGTGGCAGGCATTGTCTGTGAGAAAAGCGACGACGTATCCGACGTGGAAACAGGCCAGCGGGTCATAGTCATGCCGGCAGTGCGCTCGGAGAAAGGACTTGAAATAGTCGGGGTTAACCTCCACGGAGGATTCGCCGAGTATATAAAGATACCTTCATCGAACGTTGTAGCGATTCCAGAAGGACTTTCCTTCGATGACGCGGCAACTCTTCCAACCTGCTACGTTACGGCATGGTACGCGTTTTGCGATAGAGGAAATATCGGCAAGGGAGAAACCGTGCTTGTGCACGCTGCGGGAAGCGGAACGGGAAGCGCAGCGATCCAGGTAGCCAAGCTTTTTGATTCTTTTGTGATAGCTACCGCGGGAAGTGACGAAAAACTTGAGAAGGCAAAAAATATCGGGGCTGACGTCACAATAAATTACAACTCCTCGGATCTCGGAGAAGAACTCAAGCAGGTTACTAAAGAACACAAAATAAACATGATCTTCGATCCGGTGGGAGCTTCTGTGTGGAAAGAGAACACGCAGTACCTGGCTCCCAAGGGAAAACTTCTGCTAATCGGCGTTGCGGGAGGCGGGGCCGCTGAAGCGGCCATTGGCCCTCTTATCATGAAAGATCTCTCGATACTCGGAGTAACGGTGTTTAACGCCCAGGCGGAACATTTCGAAAAAGTCGCACAGCTTGCCGGTGAAGGAACTCTTAAACCTTCTATACACAGCAGGTTTCACCTGAGCGAAGCGGCGGCGGCGCAGAAAATTCTCGAAGACCGCCAGCAGTTCGGAAAAGTCATTCTGAACCCTTAAGGAAAAGCCGGGGGTTCAAGGTGAGCATCAAAAATCTGTTTGCGGCGGTTCTTATTGTTCTGGCCGTCGCACCTGCGGTGTGCTTGGCAAAAACACCTTGCCCCAAGAACATAATCTCGCTCACTCTAGCCTCGGACGAGATACTCGTTGACATTGTCGGCAACAGAAAAAAGATAGCCGCGCTTACTTATTTCTCGACGGACCCGCTGATCTCAAACGTAGTGGAAAAAGCGCGGGGAATTCCCCAAGTCCGCGCAAACCTAGAACAGGTAATAACAAAATCCCCTGATCTCGTTATACTTGCCGGCCACACGAACCCGAACATACGGGCGCATCTTGAGGCGGCAGAGATAAAGGCTCTTGTGCTCCATGAAATCGTCTCTCTTGAGAGCATAAAAAAGAACATAAAAATGGTGGGAGATGCAGTCTGCGAGGATGCCGCGGCAAGAGCCCTCGTAGAGAGCATGGAAAGACAGATCGCCGAGGCCAGAGCAAAGATCCCGCCCCGCGCAGAGCCTCCGACGGTTCTTTTCTACGGAGCTCCGGGGTTCACGGTCGGCAAACGCACGACCGTAAACGACATAATAGAAAGCTCCGGAGCCATTAACCTTCCGGCCCGACTCGGGCTAAGCGGATACAGCAACATATCGACCGAATACGTAATCCAGAGCAATCCTGACCTGGTGCTTACAAGTAGTTATAATCCTTCTCACCCGGATTTTGTCGGCCAGATGTTTGAAAATCCCGCTTTCAAGGACAAAAAAATTATAGTCGTCGCCGGAAAGCATCTTGACGCCGCGTCTCATTACGCGGCGCAGGCCGTAATCGATCTGGTGAATCTGATTTTCAGAGCGGAGAACAATGCCGACCGGTAAGAAAACGCTTTCCGTATACATAATACTCTCCTTCCTGCTTGTGTTAGTCATCCTTGCATGCGTATCCCTAGGAGCCGTAAGCGTTCCATTTGACAAAGTACTCAGCATAATAGCCGGCAAACTGCTCTGGTTAGACGCCGGAGCGAGTGTAGAAAAATCACAGGAGCTTATCGTGTGGGACATACGGCTTCCGAGGGTCCTGCTCGCCGCGACCATAGGCGGAGGGCTCTCAATCGTAGGAGCAGTAATGCAGGCGATGTTCAGAAATCCCCTCGCCGAGCCCGGAATACTGGGCTGGTCAAGCGGAGGAGCGTTTTTCGCCGTCTTAGCAATCTATACCGGCATTTATCAGCAGTGGTTTCTGTTGCTCCCTCTTGCCGCTTTTGCCGGCACACTGCTCACGGCATATGCAGTTTACGGAATATCTCGCTACAGAGGTTTTGTAGAGAACACAACTCTTCTTCTCTGCGGAGTGGCGCTTGGTACGCTTTTTGTCTCTCTCACGACTTTCGTGCTCTCGGTATCAAACGCATGGTCCATGAAGGAAATGCTTTTCTGGATAATGGGTGGGGTCGATTCGCGCACCTGGACACATTTCGCAATGGCCGCAGTGCCCGTCCTGGCCGCCTCGGTCACATTGCTTTTCTACGCCAAGAACTTAAACGCAAGGCTTCTCGGCTACGAGACGGCGAAGACCATCGGCGTTGATATCGAAAAAACGACAAAACACCTGATAATCCTCTCCTCCCTCATAGTTGGAGCAAGCGTGGCAGTAAGCGGTATCGTAGGATTCGTCGGACTTATAATTCCGCACTCAGTAAGACTGCTGATCGGAGTGGACCATCGCCGGCTTTTGCCCGCAAGTTTTATCGCGGGAGCTATATTTCTCCCCGTAGCCGATCTCATAGCAAGAACCGTCATGGGTCCCCAGGAACTGCGCCTTGGAATAATTACGTCTCTTGTTGGAGTTCCTTTCTTTGTGTTTCTGCTGAGGCGAAATTTCAGCGGGAGAGGAATCGCGTAGAATGCAGAAAGAAAAACAATCCGTAAAAGTATCGGGTCTGAGTTACAGCGTAAACGGGAAAACCATAGTCGCCGACGCAAGTTTTGAAATCAAACCGAACGAACTTCTAGGCATAGTGGGCCCCAACGGCGCCGGGAAATCCACGCTCCTGAGGCTTCTCACCCGGATAATCCACCCCTCCGGAGGAAATATTCTGCTTGACGGAAAGGACGTCTCCCGATACCAAGCAAAAGAGCTATACAGGAAAATATCGTTTCTCCCCCAGACCTCGTATTTCGATTTTCCCCTGAGCGTACTCGAGGTGGTGCTTACGGGAAGGTATCCGTACTTAGGGATTTTCGAGAGCGAAAGCAAAGAGGATATAAAGCGTGCCGAGGACTGTCTCTCGCTTGTGGACATGGGAGGGTTTTCCCAGAGGAAAGTGACGACGCTCTCAGGAGGAGAACAGCAGAGGGTATCGGTCGCTAGGGTGCTTGTGCAGGAAACAGATTTTATTTTCCTTGACGAACCCTCCTCCCACCTCGACATACACCACAAGTTCGCCCTCATGGAACTGCTGAAATCGCTCGCGCGGAAAGGAAGAGGGATTGCGGCCGTTCTCCATGACCTCGACCTTGCAAGCAGGTTCTGCGACAGGGTTCTTGTGCTTGAAGACGGGAGAGTTTTCGCCTTGGGAGAACCGTCGCGGGTGTTTTCCGAAAAACTCCTTTCATCGGTATTCAAGGTAAGGGGGTCGTGGGATGCTCAAAGCGGAAATCTTCTTGTCTTCCGCTGAATGAAGAAGGCGTAAAATTTGTTTTTTGCACTTTTCAGACCGATAATTTGACAAAAAAATTCGATTAACTATATTCTGTTGCCTAGTTTTATAGGGCCCATAGCTCAGTTGGTTAGAGCAGCGGACTCATAATCCGTCGGTCCCTGGTTCGAGTCCGGGTGGGCCCAGAATTGAGAATAAAGGCTATGTGGGTCAATACAGAGAAAGCCAAAGCAACTCCCTTTAAAAGCGCAATAATAATTACTTTTCCCCCTAACAGACACGTTAGGACCGGTTTGTCCGAAGTAAGAAACCATGCAAGAACACATTGAAAGCCTGCAGAAGCTTCAGACGGTTGACTTAAGAATAAGAGAGTTAACTGAAGGACTCACAAGATATCCAAACGAAATCGACGACCTTAAAAAAGACCTCCTGGAAAAAGAAGAATCAATAAATCTGAAGGAAACGAGCCTTTCGGAACTAAGAACGCAAAGAGACGGCCTTGAGTCCTCGCTTAGCTCCAATCAGGAGTCCATAAAAAAATCCGAAGAAAGGCTCTTTGCCATAAAAACCCACAAGGAATACGAGGCTCTTCAAAAGGAAATAACCGACACCAGAAAGGAAAACCTCGAAATAGAGGACCGGACGATCTCGGTAATGGCGGAGATCGAAGAGACCGAGGCGGCGCTTGCCGAGGAAAAGGAAAACTACTCCTCCCTAGAAGAACAATACGCGCAACAGATCGCGGAAAAAGAAAAAAAGATTGAAGAGCTCGAGATCTCCCGCAAACCGGCAGAGAAGGAAAAAAGTGAAATCTTATCCAAGATAGATCCAAAAATACTTCCGCTTTACGAAAAAATCTTCGAGAGAAACGGCAGAGCACTTGCGCTTGCCGAAAACGAGAAATGCACAAGCTGCAACATAAACATCCCCCCTCAGCTTTACAATGAAATACTGAAGCGGACAAAGCTGGTTCAGTGCCCGAGCTGCAAGAAGATTCTTTACACTAATCCGTAACCGTCCAAAAGGTTATCCACTTAAGAACATGTCCCCCGGAAAAATAACCGAAGTCTACGTAGACGGAGCATCGAGGGGAAACCCGGGAGAATCCGGCATCGGGGTTCTCATAGTTCGTCCAGACGGAAGCAGAAAGGAGATAAGAGAGTACATCGGCAGGGGAACGAACAACGAGGCTGAGTACAAGGCACTCATTACATCTCTCGGTCATCTCCTTGCAGAAGAAATCTCAGAAGCAAAAGTCAATACAGACTCTCAGCTCGTCGCAAACCAGATGAACGGGCTCTGGAAAGTAAAAGACCCGAAGCTTAGAATCCTGCACTCAGAAGCAAAAAAACTCGCTTCTTTGCTAGCGACACTCGAAATAGAGTATGTCCCCAGAGAGAATAACGCCGAGGCCGACGCTCTTGCGAATGAGGCGATAGATAGATATTTTAATGATTAGCGAGTTGGCCGCGCGGTCGCCTGCGGTTCGTCCGCGGGAGGAAAGTCCGAGCTTCGCAGGGCAGGGCGCTGGTTAATTACCAGGTGTCGCGAGACAACGGAAAGTGCAACAGAAAGTATACCGCCTGGGCGCCGCAGGCGTTCCGGCAAGGGTGAAAAGGTGGTGTAAGAGACCACCGCTCCGAAAGTGATGGAGGAGGCAAGGCAAACCCCGCCCGAAGAAAGACAAATAGGAAAACGCCCGGATCACGGTCCGGTCAGGGTTGCCCGCCCTGGTTTTCGGGTAGTCGCTTAAGGTATCTTGGTAACAGGTATCTCAGATGGATGGCCGTGCTTGACAGAACTCGGCTTACAGGCTAACTCGCTTCCTTAATTGCAACTCTCAGAAACTCTTTTTTCCCGATCTTGAGTTCGAGAGTAGCGCTGCCGGGAAACTCCGAATTCGGATCGGTATACTTCTCCCCGTTTATCTCAAGCCCACCTTGGGATATAAGTCTTTTTGCCTGTCCTTTCGTACCAACGGAGTCGGACACTTCCAAAACAAGATCGACTACCTTGCGGGAACTGGAAACGTAAGTCTTTTCCGCGGCGTCTTCCGGGAAAGATCTCTTTGAAAACTTGGTTTCGAAATCCCTGGCAGCTTCAAGAGCACTTTGGGAGTCGTGAAGCCAAGAGACAATTTCCGAAGCGAGAGCTTTTTTCGCTTCCATGGGGTGGCGGGCTTTTAGCTTCCGTATCTCCTTTTCATCCTGTGCGCTCAGAAGAAGATAGTACCTCCACATAAGATCATCCGAAATCGACATCACCTTTCCGTATATATCCCGGGGCGATTCGTCAAGACCTATGTAGTTCCCGAGGGATTTCGACATCTTCTTAACCCCGTCCGTTCCCTCAAGTATCGGAAGAAAAACTCCCACCTGCGGAGACTGCCCGTAATGTCTCTGGAAATCGCGGCCGAGCAGGATATTGAAGGTCTGATCCGTGCCACCAAGTTCAACATCGCAGCGCATCTGCACGGAGTCGTATGCCTGCACCAAGGGATATATGAACTCCCGAAGAGAAATCGACACTCCCTCCTTGTACCTCTTTGAGAAATCGTCCCGGTCAAGTATACGCGAGACGTTAACCAGGGAAGTAAGCCCGAGAAGTTCCTCTGAACCGAGGTTAGCAAGCCAGCGGGAGTTTGAAAGAATCTGGGTCTTTTTTTTGTCAAGAACCTTAAAAACCTGGCGTTCGTAAGTCCTTGAGTTCTTGACTATTTCCTCTCTTGAGATTGGCGGGCGGGTTTCGCTCCTGCCCGAGGGGTCTCCTATATAGGCAGTGAAATCCCCTATCAGGAAGAGAACCTCGTGACCCAAGGTCTGAAAATCGCGAAGTTTCTTGAGAATTATCCCGTGACCCAGATGCAGGTCTGCAGAGGTGGGATCGAACCCCGCCTTTACCTTGAGAGGCCGATTGCTTTTTGCTGAGGCTTCAAGCTTTAAAAGAAGCTCCTCTTCGGGAATTATCGCCTCAGTTCCCCTTTTTATTACCTTTAACTGCTCTTTAGGATCGGCAAAAGCCACTTGGAAAGTCCTCCTCGCAACGTCAGAGAGTGTTCATGGAAGGTCGGTTGATCCCATTAGATATCTGTCACACTCCCTAGCGGCTTCTCTTCCCTCGTTTATCGCCCACACCACAAGACTTTGTCCCCTGCGCGAGTCCCCCGCGGCGAAAACCCCCTCGACGTTCGTCATGTACTTTCCATATTCCGCCATGGCGTTTGAGCGCTCGTCGGTGCGGATTTTCATCTGCTGCAGGAGCTCTTGCTCAGGTCCTAGGAACCCGAGGGCCAGAAGCACGAGTCCGCACGGCCACCTCTCCTCAGAACCTTTCACTTCCCTAAACGACATCCTTCCGTCATCCCCCCTGTACCACTCAATGCGCACGGTCTCAAGTTCCGCTACCCTGCCCTCGCCGTCGCCTGTGAATTTTTGGGTCAGAACCTGGTACCTTCTCGGGTCTTCGCCGAAAACCGCCATGGCCTCCTGCTGACCGTAATCAAGCCTGTACACCCTGGGCCATTGCGGCCACGGGTTATCCGTAGCTCTCTCGGTGGGAGGCTTGGGAAGTATTTCAAACTGAAGAAGGCTCCTGCATTCATGCCTCATGGAGGTCGCTACGCAGTCGGTTCCGGTATCGCCGCCTCCGAGAATTATCACATCTTTACCCGCCGCGGAAATGTAGCGGCCGTCGTCAAGGCCACTGTCAAGAAGGCTCTTTGTGTTTGCCTTGAGAAACTGCATCGCGAAGTGTATTCCCTCAAGGTCTCTCCCCTCAATCGGAAGATCCCTGGGTTTCGTCGCTCCGGTGCATATCACCACCGCGTCAAAACTTTTTCTGAGTTCGTTTCCGTCAATATCCACTCCCACTTCCGTGTTGGTAACGAACTCAACCCCCTCCTCCGCCAGTATATTGACGCGGCGGTCCACTATCTTCTTGTCAAGGTGTGGGTTTGGAATTCCGTACATGAGCAGCCCGCCGATGCGGTCGTCCCTTTCAAACACAGTGACCAGATGCCCCGCCTTGTTAAGCTGCGCGGCGCAAGCAAGTCCCGCGGGTCCCGAACCTATCACGGCAACCTTCCTCCCGGTTCTGACTTCGGGGGGCTCGGGAGTTATCCATCCTTCCTCAAAACCCCTGTCAACTATGGCGCACTCTATGCTCTTTATGGTAACCGCGGGTTCGTTTATGCCCAGAACGCACGAACCCTCACAAGGGGCGGGACATATCCGACCCGTGAATTCAGGAAAATTGTTCGTCTTGTGAAGCCTCTCGAGAGCCTCTCTCCACAGGCCTGAGTAAACCAGGTCGTTCCACTCGGGTATAAGGTTGTTTATGGGACATCCTGCTGTCAGCCCGCCGATTATCTGGCCCGTCTGGCAGAAGGGAACCCCGCAGTCCATGCACCTTGCTCCCTGAGTGGCAAGCTCTTCTACCGGAAGATGACCGTGGAACTCATCCCAGTCGCCGATTCTCCGGGCAGGATCCCTGTCAGGCCCAAGCTTTCTTCCGTAATTCATAAAACCTGTGGGATCACCCATTGAATACCTTCTCCTCCGTTAAAGCTTCCGTATCAGTTTCCGCTTACGCGCGCCAGATCTCTTTTGTTTTCTTCAAAAGCCGCCATAAGGGCTTCGTCGCCCGAAAGACCGCTCTGTTGCGCGCGGTTTATGTGCTCAAGCATTCTCTTGTAATCTTTCGGTATCACTTTCACGAATCTTGGGAGGTTCCCGGACCAGTTCTCCAATATCTGCTGCGCTACCTCGCTTCCCGTGTACTCAAGGTGGTTTCTTATCATCCCCAAAAGCTCCGCTTCATCATCTTCCTCCGCGAATTCAAGGAACACGGATTCGGTATTGCATCTTCCGTGGAAATCCCCTTCGGGGTCGTAAACGTACGCTATGCCGCCTGACATTCCGGCCGCGAAATTCCTCCCGGTCGGACCCAGCACCGCAACGCGGCCCCCGGTCATGTATTCACAGCAGTGATCCCCGACCGCCTCCACCACGGCGCGGACTCCGCTGTTCCTCACGCAGAACCTCTCCCCGGCAACGCCCCTCACGTAGGCCTCCCCTCCGGTGGCGCCGTAAAATGCGACGTTTCCGATTATGATATTCTCCTCGGCGACAAAAGTGGACTCCTTCGGCGGATAGATGATCATTTTCCCCCCGGAAAGCCCTTTCCCCGTATAGTCGTTTGAGTCACCCTCAAGAACAAGGGTCATGCTCTTGGGAACGAAGGCACCGAAGCTCTGGCCCGCAGAACCCGAGAAATGAAGCCTTATGGTATCCTCCTCGAGTCCCTCAAGGCCGTACCTTCTCGTAAGCTCGCTTCCGACTATGGTTCCCACGGTCCTGTTCACGTTTTTTATGGGAACAGCGGCGGTGACCCGCTCGCCCCGCTCAATCGTCGGGCGGCATATGTCCATCAGGGCAGTTTCGTCAAGGGAGTTCTGTATACCGTGATCCTGTTCTATCTGGCAGTAGGTTCCCCAATCCTCGGGAACTTCGGGACGGAAGAGGATACTGCTCAGATCTATGCCCTTGGCCTTCCAGTGATCAAGCGACTTTCTCATCTCAAGGCAATCCGTTCTGCCTATCATCTCGTTTACGGTCCGGAAACCCATCTTCGCCATTATCTCGCGGAACTCCGCGGCGACAAAATGCATGAAATCGACCACGTGCGCCGGGTCTCCCGTGTATTTCTTTCTAAGCTCGGGGTTCTGCGTGGCGACTCCGACGGGACAGGTATCAAGATGGCAGACCCTCATCATTATGCATCCTAGAACTATTAGTGGAGCCGTTGAAAAACCGTATTCCTCGGCGCCCAAGAGGGCCGCGATGGCGACATCCCTTCCGGTTTTCATCTGACCGTCGGTCTCGAGAACCACCCTGCTTCTCAGGTTGTTAAGAACAAGCGTCTGGTGCGTTTCTGCTATTCCCAGCTCCCAGGGAAGTCCCGCATGGTGTATGCTGCTTTGCGGAGACGCTCCCGTCCCCCCCGAGGTTCCGCTTATGAGTATCACGTCCGCGTGCCCCTTCGCCACTCCCGCGGCTATGGTGCCGACACCGACCTCGGAAACCAGCTTGACGTTTATCCTCGCGTGCTTGTTAGCGTTTTTAAGATCGTAGATAAGCTGCGCCAGATCCTCGATCGAGTAGATGTCGTGGTGCGGGGGCGGCGATATGAGCCCCACTCCCGGAGTCGAGAATCTCACCTTGGCTATCCACGGATAGACCTTTCTTCCCGGAAGCTGTCCCCCTTCCCCCGGCTTTGCCCCCTGGGCTATCTTTATCTGTATCTCGTCCGAGTTCACCAAGTATTCGCTCGTTACGCCGAAACGGCCCGAGGCAACCTGTTTTATGGAACTTCTCCTGAGGTCCCCGTCCGGATCGGGGGTGTACCTGTCGGGATCTTCTCCCCCTTCGCCCGTGTTGCTCTTGCCGCCTATGCGGTTCATCGCGACCGCGAGGCTTTCGTGGGCCTCCTTGCTTATCGCCCCATAGGACATGGCCCCTGTCTTAAACCTTCTGCATATGCTCTCGACCGATTCCACCTCGTCAAGCGGCACCGGATTGTCCGAGTACTTAAGCTCCATCAGGCCGCGAAGCGTGAAATGCTCTTTTTCCTCGTCGTTTGCAAGCTTCGTGTACTCCTTGAATTTCTCGTAGCTTCCCGTCTGGCAGGCTTCCTGCAGCTTGTGCACGGTGCGCGGATGGTACATATGGCGCTCTCCGTCGGGTCTCCATCTGTAAACCCCCCCGGTTTCAAGCGTCGCTGTTTCAACATCCCTTTCGGCGTAGGCCCTAGAGTGGCGTTTTACCGACTCCTCGGCTATGACGTCGATTCCCACTCCCTGTATCCTGGAGGCCGTCCAGGTGAAGTACTTCCCGACAAACTCGGTGTTAAGCCCGAGCGCTTCGAATATCTGGGCCCCGTGGTAGCTCTGCACCGTGGAGATGCCTATCTTGGACATTATTTTCACTATGCCCTTTACAAGACTTTTCACGTACCCCGAGACCGCTTCCTCGTAAGACATATCCACAAGCATGTTCTGGTGAATCATGCCGTTTAAGGTCTCGTAGGCCATGTAGGGAGCGACCGCGCTTGCTCCGTAACCTATAAGAAGCGCCATGTGGTGGGTCTCTCTCGGCTCGCCCGATTCAACTACGAGCGCCGCGCGCATCCTGTTTCCGTTTCTTATCAGGTGGTGGTGAAGCCCCGAGACCGCGAGCAAGGCGGGAATGGGAGCGTTTTCAGCATCAAAGCCCCTGTCCGAGAGAACCAGTATGTTGGCGCCTTTTTTTATGAGTTCATCAGCGCGGGCAAACATCCGCGTGAGCGCCTCCTCAAGTCCCTCGGTCCCCTTTTCGGGATCAAAAAGGGTGGGGACCACCTCGCAGCGGAACTTCTCCCCGCGGAGGGTTTTCAGCTTCTCTATCTCCGGGTTTGTGAGAAACGGGGTCTCAAGTTCTAATTTTTCGCAACTCCTCGCCTCGGGACGCAGTATGTTGGCCGTCGTCCCCAGCGTAACCATGGTTCCGGTTATAAGTTCCTCTCTTATGGCGTCGATAGCGGGGTTTGTGACCTGGGCGAACATCTGCTTGAAATAGTTATAAAGAAGCTTCGATTCGTCAGACAGTGCCGCAAGCGGGGTATCGATTCCCATAGCACCCACGGGCTCGACCGCGTTTTTCGACATCGGACCCAGAAGAATGCGCAGGTCCTCGAACGTGTAGCCGAATACCCTCTGCCTCGCAAGAAGCGTTTCGGGATCGTACTCGGGCGGAGTCTCGGCGGGCTCTCCTTGCATAATCCCGGAGAAACTCTCCATGTTCTCCTTGAGCCATTTTCCGTAGGGCTTTTCCGTCGAAAGTCTTTTCTTAAGTTCTGTGTCACCGACGATGCGGCCCTCTTGAGTGTCTATCAGAAGCATCCTTCCCGGAAGCAGGCGCCCCTTGTAGCTCACTCTCTCAGGCGGTATGTCAAGCACTCCCACTTCGGAGCCCAGTATCACGGTGTCATCCTTGGTGACGTAGTATCTCGTGGGACGAAGCCCGTTTCTGTCAAGCACCGCTCCCACTTTCTCACCGTCGGTAAACGCTATGGAAGCGGGACCGTCCCAGGGTTCCATAAGACAACTGTGGAACCTGTAGAAATCCTTTTTCTCAGCTGACATGCTCTCGTGCTTTGACCACGGCTCGGGAATCATCATCATCACCGCGTGCTCTATTGAATAACCTGAGAGACACAGAAATTCCATGGCGTTATCAAAGGAGGCGGAGTCACTCCCCTCGGGAGCTATCACGGGGAAGATCTTTTCTATGTCGTCGCCGTAGAACTCCGATTCCAAGACGGCCTGCCTTGAGTGCATCCAGTTTATGTTCCCCCGAAGGGTGTTTATCTCCCCGTTGTGTATCACGTACCTGTAGGGGTGAGCCCTGTCCCAGCTGGGGAACGTGTTCGTGCTGAAACGGGAGTGCACAAGTGCTATAGCGCTTTCCATTAAATCGGACGTAAGGTCCAGAAAATAGGGCTCAAGCTGCCAGGTGACAAGCATTCCCTTGTAAACTATGGTCCTCGATGAGAGGCTCGGGACGTAGAAATGCTCGTCGCGTCCCGCAGTTTTTATTTCCGCCTCCGCACGCTTTCTTATTATGTAGAGCCTTCTCTCGAAATCGTCTCCGGCCGGGGTTCTGTCCCCGCGACCGATGAATATCTGCCTTATCCCGGGCTCGCACCCAAGCGCCGTCGCACCCAGAGAGGAGTTGTCGGTCGGAACATCCCGCCATCCTAAAACGGTCTGCCCTTCCTCGCTAACTATATTCTCAAATCTCTTTTTCGTTTTCTTCTCGACGGACGGATCGGGGGAGAGAAATATCATTCCGACTCCGTAATCCTCCTCCGCCGGGAGAGTGATTCCCTCGGCTCCCAAAGCCTCGACGAAAAACGCGTGGGGTTTTTGGAACAATATCCCGGCCCCGTCTCCCGTGTTCGGCTCGCATCCGCAGGCCCCGCGGTGCTCGAGGTTTTTGAGCACGGTTATGGCATCGCGGATTATGGAATTTGACCTTACGCCCTTCACGTTAACGACGAATCCTATCCCACAGGAATCGTGCTCAAATGCAGGATCGTAAAGCCCGTTTTTTTCGGGAAATTTCCTAAAACTCATATAACCTGTCCGCCTGTTGTGTCGTTATGAAAAAACAAAGCGAGAACTGATGCGGCGCAAGCAACCTCTTCTGACGCCGTCCCGTAATTATAACATAAATCCCGAACTCCGCATACGTACGGCCCGTGGTTATAATAAACAACCGTAGATCATGGACCCCGCCAATAACAGCCAAGAGAAAAAAGACCCGGAAAGCATAATCCTCTCTTTCCACATGGAGTCAAGCGCGACTCTGTGGAACAGGATATTCGAGGGTTTTTCCTCCGAAATGGTCCTTGTGAGCAGATTTGAGGGAAAGGACAGAAAGGCCCTTGAGATACTCTACAGGTTCGGCTCCATGGTCGCGGAGAGATACGGAAAGTGCGCCGTGGAGCCTAGGGTCTACGGAATAGTCATAAAAAAAGACGTGAGCGACGAAACCGAGAAGGCTGTAAACGAGTGGATGGATTTGATGCGCAGACTCCACCGCGAGATAATCGGGGTTCTCTAAAAAACCGTATCTCCCGTAACCACCCTGCGAAGATCTCCTTTATCCGTTCTCAGGTAAAGAAATCCGTTTCCGTCAACACGCTCCACCAACCCGCTGATAACCTCTCCCGAAACGTCAACCGATATCTCCTTTCCCAAAAATCCCCACCTCTCTATCCACATATCCACAATTGCCTGCGTCCCGCGGCGGCGAAACTCCCCGTAGAGCCGGTCAAGGGCACCGATAAGCTCAGCGCAGAACCTCTCCCTGCTAACTTTCTCTCCGAGGAGTATCGAAAGAGAGGTGGTCTTCTCCGAAATATCATCCATCTCACGGTGTATGAATTCCTCCGGCAAATTAAGGTTGACCCCGATTCCGATCACGAGATAATCAACCGAGCCGGCTGACGTGCCAAGTTCCGTAAGCACTCCCGAGATTTTCTTTCCGTCAACGAGAATATCGTTCGGCCATTTTATCGTGGCGTCGACTCCGTAACCCGAGAAAACCTCGACAAGGGCGCAGGACGCAAGAAAGGTGAAAACGGAAGATCTCTGCGGGGAGATCTCCGGGCAAAACAAGGCTGAGAGGTAGAGATTTCTTCCTGCGGGAGAAACCCACTTTCGCCCGAGCCGCCCCCTGCCCGCAGTCTGCGAATCGGAAACCACGACCGTCCCGTCTGCGGCCAGACCATCTCCCATGAGTTCACGGAGAAGATCGTTTGTGGAACCCACCTCGTCATAGACAAAAAGCTTCTCTCCGACTATCTCTGCGCTGAGATGTTTTTTTATTTCCGAGATTTCCATAAAGACGCAGTGCCCCTTTTTCCGCGATATTCAAGTATTATAGTCGGAACCGAGACTCAAGAGAAAAATCCCCCGTGAAACAGATTCTTTCGAAAAATCTCGCGATACCACTTGCCGCCTACGCGGCGGTTATAGCGGCGATAATCATCTCAAAAACCGCGATCAGCCGCGAGTATGCCCTTCTGCTCTCGGCAGGAATCATGCTCTGGGTTCCGTTTCTGCTTGACCGTGCTTCGTCAAACGTCTTGAGGTTTGATCCGCGGGGGCTGCTGCGGGGCGGGGCAATTTCTATTGCCGTGCTTTTTTTGTACCTTGCCTGCCTCTATCTTTTCTCCACCTACCTGGGAAAAACGGTTAAGTTCATCGAACCGACGGCACTTTTCGTGTTCACCCATCTTGTGGCCATCGCGTTTCCCGAGGAGTTTTTCTTCAGAGGGTATCTTCAGAGAACGCTCGGCGGCGGGTGGGGCGCGATTGTCGCGTCAAGCGTCCTTTTCGCCGTGGCTCACCTTCTTGTGATCTGCGTGTTTACCGGCGGGGGTGCCTGCGGACAGAACGCCCTTACGTTTTTTCCGTCTCTGCTAATGGGATACCTCTACATGAGAACCGGGACCATATGGTCAAGCGTCTTCTTTCACTTTGCCGCGAACATCGTTTACCTGTCTTTCAGAATTGCCTAGCAGGAATCAGCGCAGATGGGATAACGTATTAAACCTTCTGCAAATAAAGCTTTAGAAAATACCCTATGTTGCCTTTAAGCTAAGTTAATCCCGTTAATTATGGAATCTAAATCCATAATTAATGAGATCAATATTGTCATATCCCATTTTTTCGTTTATATTGGAATAATAATCCGTAATTAATGAGATTTAATCATGTATCAACGCACGCTGGCCAGCATTATAAAAGAGGTTAACGACAATTTCCCGGTCCTTCTGGTGACCGGGCCGCGACAGGCAGGTAAAACGACTCTTCTCGAAATGTGCGCGGAGAGAGACAGAAACTACGTGACTCTGGACAATCTAGAAGCCCGTACACTAGCCCAGAACGATCCGGGGCTGTTCGTGCAAACTCACAAGCCGCCGCTGATCATTGACGAAGTGCAGTACGCACCGAACTTGTTCAGCCATATCAAGATAATTGTGGATAGGGAGAAAACCAATGGATTGTTCTGGCTTGTCGGTTCCCGGAAATTTCACCTTATAAAAGATATTACCGAAAGCCTGGCCGGCCGGGTCGCTACAATAGATCTTTTAGGGTTGTCCCAAGCGGAAACTGACGAGCACTGGGAGAGGCTGACGCCTTTTCTTCCGTCACCCGGTTGGGTTGGCGACGCGAAAAGCGCAATTGAAAATCCCAAGACCCTAACCGAGACGTATAAGCGGATTTGGCAAGGGATGTTCCCAAGAGTCGTTGAAGCGACAGACTCCGTACGTAACCTTTTTTACCAATCCTACATTCAAACCTATATTCGACGAGACGTGAAGGATGTTCTGTCGATTTCGGATGAAACCTTGTTTTACAGTTTCTTGGGAGCGGTCGCCGCAAGGACTGGACAACTGCTTAATTACGCGGATCTGGCAAGAGACACAGCAATTGACAACAAAACGGCCAAATCGTGGCTTTCGGTTCTCGAAATATCGGGCCTTGTGTACCTGTTAAAACCCTATCATCGCAACGTGACCAAACGCCTTGTGAAATCCCCGAAACTGTATTTTCTTGATACCGGACTGTGCGCTTATCTCACCAAGTGGACGACGCCGGATTCTCTTGAGGCCGGGGCCATGTCAGGCGCTATTCTCAAGACATACCTGTTTTCCGAGATTCTAAAGAGTTATTACCACAACGGAGTCAAACCGTATTTTTATTACTATCGAGACCTTGACCAGAAGGAAATCGATCTTGTGATTGAAACAGGCGACAGTCTTCATCCCGTGGAGTTCAAAAAAACGGCGACGCCGTCACCTAGGGATTTCAAGCATTTCCGCCTGCTTGAAAAACTGGGCAAAGAAGTTGGGCACGGAGCGGTTTTCTGCTTCATTGAACAGGACGTTGCGCTGTCAGAAGACATTACCGCAATTCCCGTCAGCTACCTTTAACACTTCTCCTTTCCACAGCTAACAACTCGCTGCGCCGCGACCCGAAAACCGCAGAGTTCTCGAAATATCCCGCGGTTGCAAGTATAATTTTCAGATGAAACAGTTGCGGGCCGGGCTCTCCCAGCTTAACCCGAGCGTGGGGGACATAACCGGAAACACAAAGAAAATAACAGAAGCGATCGAGGCGGCGCGGGGTCTCGATATAGATATTCTGTGCTTCCCCGAACTCGTCGTAACGGGCTATCCCCCCGAAGACCTTCTTCTCAAAACCGAATTCATCGACGACAACATCCGGGCACTTGACGAAATAAAGAAACACTGCCGGGACAACATGGTCGTCATAGTGGGATTCGTAGACAAAAAAGACGACATATTCAACTCTGCGGCCGTAATTCAGAGAGGAGAAGTAGTTGACGTATATCACAAACTCCGTCTCCCTAACTACGGAGTGTTCGACGAGAACCGCTACTTCCAGTCAGAAAGACGGTTTCCCGTGTACTCAATGAATAAGATGACTTTCGGGGTCACGATCTGCGAGGATGTATGGTACCCCGGGGAACCGATAAGAAGCCAGGTCCTGCTAGGAAACGCCCAAATCATATTCAATCTCTCCGCATCCCCCTACTACATGGGAAAACCCCTGGCCAGGGAGAGAATGCTCGCCACGAGGGCGGTTGACTATAACTCCATAATAGCCTACTGCAACATGGTCGGGGGGCAGGATGAGCTGGTGTTTGACGGAAACAGCATGTTCATAGACGAAAAGGGAGATATCGTCGCCACCGCGCCCAACTTCGAGGAGGATCTGCTCGTCTGTGACGTGAACACGGAAAGGGTGTACAAATCAAGACTCAACACGCCGACCATAAGGAAAACAAGATACGAGCTTTCCTTTGAAGAGAACCAGCTGGAGTCGTTTACTCTTAAGCCCCCGAAGACGAAGCGGAAGGCAAAAATCCCGGGAAAACAGGTTGATCTCTCGGAAGATCCCCTAAAAGGCGCTTTCTCGGCGCTTGTCCTTGGCACCGGGGATTACATAAGGAAAAACGGTTTTAAAAAGGTGGTGCTCGGTTTAAGCGGCGGGATAGATTCCTCGCTTACGGCCGCTATCGCCGCAGAAGCCGTCGGACCCTCAAAAGTCGTCGGAGTTTCCATGCCTTCAATGTACAGTTCCAAGGGAAGCGTCACCGACGCGAAAAAACTCGCGCGCAACCTCGGAGTGGAACTCCTCAGCATTCCCATAGAAGACGTTTTCAGGTGCTACGAGGGAATGTTTGCTGAGTTTTTCTCAGGAATGGAAGCCGACGTGACGGAAGAAAACATCCAAGCGAGAATAAGAGGAAATATTCTCATGGCGCTTTCAAACAAGTTCGGATGGCTGGTGCTCGCCACCTCGAACAAAAGCGAACTGGCGGTGGGCTACTCAACGCTTTACGGGGACATGTCCGGGGGGTTCGCGGTGATAAAGGACGTACCCAAGGCCATGGTTTACGAACTTTCCCACTATTACAACCGTCTGCGAGGAAAACAGATGATACCGAAATCGGTAATTGAAAAGCCCCCTTCAGCCGAGCTTCGCCCCAACCAGAAAGATACAGACTCGCTTCCCGAATACGACACGCTCGACAGGATACTGAAGGCCTACGTGGAAGACGGCCTCGGAATTGACGAGATAGTAAAGCTTGGGGAGAAGAAAAGCGTCGTGCGGAGAGTAATCAGGATGGTTAACACAAACGAATACAAAAGAAGGCAAAGCGCTCCTGGGGTAAAGATAACGTCGCTTGCTTTCGGAAAAGACCGCCGCTTTCCGATAACCAACCTATACAAAAAGTAGATTTATCTCTCGGGCTAGCGGAAATATTTTCAGCTCCACGCTCAATAAACCCTGTATCGCTTCCTCAAACCCGCAGTATAGTACTTTAAATTTCCAGAGCCATCTTATCCCGGTGACATCTCTTCCCGTGGAAGCAGGCAATTGATCAGCCGAACTCATGTGGGGAAGGTTTGAGAATTCCATTCACCCGAGTGGAGCAGGAAGTGGCTAGTTAGGACCAAACGTTCCGTAATACCCTGAAATAACCTAATTTTTCCTTGACAAACAGTTAAGCGGGAGAATAAAATCCCTTCTAGACCGTATGGAGCTTCCACAGCCTGCGATGTTCGGTTGACGTCGGTAATCTGTCAACCGAAAAGAATGGTTCCTTAATAAATATGATGGAGGAAGTGGCTAGTTATAGGGGCAATTACCATATGGAAAAATGCTTAGGCGAATTCAAAATTCACCTGATTTACGCAAAAAGGAGAATATTATGAAAAATTTAAGGCTAATGGCTTTTTTCTGTTCCGTGATGGGGCTGCTCGGCGTTTTTTCCTACACGTTTCCGGCCTTTGCACATCAAGGTGATCCTCATACAGATATTTCACCTATACCTCTAACTACAACCGCCTCGGATGTAACCAATGATTTCACCTTACAAACTTTTGTAGGGCACGCGGCAGCTCACCTGCAGGGCGTCACGACCTTTGCAGAAGCAACCGAACTCGTTGACGAGTTCAGAAATCAGATGGGGGACTGGAATGACGGTTCCACCTACCTTGTTCTTCTTACGGGCAGCGGCGGCGTACAAACCCACACGGTCAACAGGGAACTTGAGGATGAGGACTGGTCTATGCTTGAAGACAGTAAAGGAAACCCAGTTGGACAGGGTTTTCTAAGCGCGCAAGCCCCGATTGGAGGGTTTGTCGACTATTACAACGACGGGGAGAAGAGAAGCTACGCGATCCCGTTTACCGATCCCTTCACAATGCAGCCTTATATCCTGATCGGCGGTTTCGACCTGCAGCCCGAGGTAGTGGATATTCCCTATGACCAATTGCCCGGCGCCGATACAATAACTCCCTCCATAACAGCCGAAGAGGTCGATACCAGAGAGGAACTGAAAATGTTCGTGAAAGGGGCTATTGATTTCTTCGAAAGCGCCTTGACGAACTCCCAAATCGATCTAGCAAAAACACGGAAGCTCTTCAGGGCCGAGGATGGACCTTGGAGACACGTATCGACCTACATCTGGATCATGGATGACGAAGGCAACGTGATCTTTAACGGAGGAAACAGAAATATTGAGCAGACAAATCTGCTGCGAGGCCAGAACCCGACCCTAGTTGACATCATTGAAAGGCTCATAGAAGCGTCAAAGAAGACAGAGGAAGACGAGCGCTTTGTCAATTATGATTGGGACGATCCAAATATAGAGGGAGACGAAGCCCCCGGCGGCGGCGCCGGCGGTTCCTCGCCCAAGTTGGGCTATGTCGAACCCTTTCCTAATCCCTTTAACCCCAGTCAAACCTTCATCTTTGGTTCCGGACTCTACTTAGGATCGGAGACACCAGAAACGGAAACACCGGAGATGGAGACTACAGAAATGGAGACTACAGATGACGGAGGGTGCGCGATCTCGGGAACCCGAAATACAACTCAAGGCGGCTTATTCAACCTGTTTCTAGTTATGTCAGTCCTGTTTTTGGCAGTTTCATTTAAAAGACGCTCAGCTTTGGGATAAAAGCAAAACCGGGTTGCCATTTCTTCGACCCGAACTTCACCTGCTTTTGAGGAGGTGAAATTCGGGTTGATCCGGTCTAGCTCAAGGTTGCGTGAATACGTAAAGATCCTAGTAACGATCAAAGAGGATGGCGGAATTATATAGATCCTCCGCTCACAAAGACGCCGACGCTTTTCTAAGTTCTGTCCTTACCGACAGGCCCGATTGATATTATAAATTCAGAAAGGCTCTCAACAGTTTCAAGAACCCCGGGGTCGACTTCGGACTCGTCAATCGAGACCCCAAACTCCTCCTCAAGCTCCATAATGAACTCGAGGGTCGATACGGAGTCAACGCCGACTCCGAACTCAATCAGCGACTGCTCGGCTGATATATCGCGGGGCTCAATGTCAAGATTGAACTTGCCGACAACAAGCCGCCTTATTTTCTCCCCTAGAACTTCTTTTCGCTCAGTCACTTGAGTCTCTCCCTCAACACCTTGCCCGCGGGGCTTCTCGGAAGCGTATCTACAAACTCGATCTTCTTGGGAATCTTGTGGTCAGAAATTTTCCCCCTGCAGAAATCAATGACATCCTTTCTTGTGAGTTCACCTGCGACGATAAAGGCCTTTACCTCTTCCCTGCCCCCGGAACCGGGGACTCCTATCACTGCGGCTTCCGTTATTCCCTCATGAGTCATAAGCAGGTTCTCAACCTCGAACGGGTCAACCTTGTTCCCCGAGATGTTGATGAAAAGCTTCTTTCTTCCGCGAATGAAAAGATACCCGTCACTATCGAACATTCCGAGATCCCCGGTATGGTAAAAACCGTCAACGAAAACCCTCTCGGTTTCTTCCGGAAAATCGACGTAACCATCCGTCATGGAAGGACTCTTTATTATGATCTCGCCGGTCTGCCCGACCGGAAGCTCTCTACCGGTTTCAGAGACCACCCTGACAACTACGTTTTCAACCGGCACTCCCACAGAAAGACACTTCTCCACTATGTCCTCCGCGATATTGATCGTCATAACCCCGGTTTCTGAGGAACCGTAGAGCTGGCGGGGATAAACGCCGAAGGTACGGTGGAAGGAGAGAAACGTTTCCTCAGACAAGGGAGCCCCGGCTGAGATAACATGCTTTAGCCGCGGGAAATCGTAGTCTCCCCGCCTCGCGCTTCGCGCCAGGGTCTCAAGCATGAACGGGACGGCGGGAAAGATGGTTATCTGCTCTTTCTCAAGCACCCCGAGAACCTCCTTTCTTGTAAACCCAGGAAGAAAATAACAGCACGCCCCGACGCTTACGGCGCTTACGAAGTTTCCAAGACCGTAGGTATGCGATATCGGAATCGAGAAAAGAATCCTGTCCCCGCTATCCCAATTTATGGTGGCCGTGTGATTCCGGGCGAGGGCAATCATGTTGCCGTGGCTCCTAGCAACGCACTTCGGCTTTCCGGTGGAACCCGTGGAGAAAAGATAGATGGCTTTGTCAAAAGGAGAATTCCCGGGCGGATCCGCAGGGGCGTCACCCGCAAAATCATCCCGGGTTACGGAAACGGTTTTTATGTCGCCTGAAACCGCGGCTATGGTTTTAGCTAGGGATTGGTCCGTAACGATCAGGGCGGGTTTTGAGAACTCAAGGCAATGTCTTATTTCCTCGGTTCCGCAGGCACTGTCAACCGGAACGCAGGCGGCCCCGAGTCTAGCGACCGAGAAAACGGATACCGCAAGCGAAAGCGAATTAGGCAGAAAAACGCATACCTTCTCTCCCGGCAATACCCCCTGTCTCAAGAGAAAGGAGGAAAAACCGTCAACAAAGCCGCAGAACTGCGCGTAACTGTATGTTTCTCCCTCGTACCAGACGGCGGCTTTTTGGGAATTTCGCCCGAGGTTCGAATAAAGTATTTCGCTGTAGTTTCTCATCGCCCCGTCACGGGAAAAGGGGAACTTGGCCGAGTCCTTCATCCTCGGGAAAACCGAAGACGATGTTCATGTTCTGAACCGCCTGGCCTGCCGCTCCTTTCATGAGATTGTCAAGAACCGATACGACGACAAGGTGCCCTTCACGCTCGCAGAACCCCAAAGAGATGTAATTGGAGCCTGAAACAGACGCCATCCCGGGCGGCCCGTCGCAGACCCGGACAAAAACATCTTCTTCGTAAAACCTGGTGTATAGTTCCTTTATCTCATCAGGTGAGACCTTCGAGCGAAGCTTGAGGTACGAGGTGGCCATTATCCCTCTTTTGACCGGAACGCGGGTATTAAAGAAAAGAAGATTTTTCTCCACGCCAAAAAAATCCGATAGCACCCGAAGGATTTCATGTTTCTGGTCATCTCCTCCCGCGCCCCGGGCGGACACATCCTCCTTTACTTCTGTGTAGTGGCTCTCGGGCTTTGGGGCCCGCCCCGAAGTCGAATAAGAGGACTTGATGTCCACTATGACATCGTCCTCCGTATCATGAGTCCTGAGGAAAGGCGCCATGCCGAGTGAAACGCAGGTCGAGTAGCAGCCCGCGTTAGCGACTAAAGAGGCGTCTTTTATCTTCTCGCGGTTAAGTTCGCTCAGGCCGTAGACCGCGCGGGAGAGAAGCTCCGGGAACCTCGGCGCCGCGCCGTGAGCCCGGGAATAGTCGTCGGGGTCAGAAAATCTTAAATCCGGGCTTAAGTCGATTACCCTCACCCCTTCCTCAAGAAATTTCCGCACGAAAACAGAGGAAGTTCCCCCGGGAAGGCAGGAAAACACAATATCAAGCGGTTGGGAGTAGGAAATTTTCGATACGGAAACAAGGGAGAGATCCGCGTAACCCGAGAGATGCGGAAACGCTTCATCAGCCCTTTTACCCGAGAATTTCTCAGACGTAAGCAGCCGAAGGTCCACATTCGGGTGCCGTACAAGAAGAGAGAGAAGTTGCTGGCCGACGTAGCCCGTAACTCCCAGAATTGCCGTTTTAAGTTTCATTTTCTCTTGGGAAACCCGCCTCTATAGCATTAAACCGCTTCGATTAATATAGCTTTAAAAGCGGATAGGAAAAAACCGAGGCCGGGGGGGGGGGGGGAAAGAGAATTGTTTTTCGTATTTAGGCGTTCTGAGCGGTCGCCGTCCGGAACACTCTGTCGATCCACTGCTCTATGTTTTTACGCGAGGTCTTTCCTATAAGTTGCTTTACCTCGCTCATGGGAATCACGGCCCTAGAGTAGGATCTGTGTCCCCCGGCGCTTCCGATTTCGTCGAAAAGCTCGAAAAGGAGACGACCGGCGCTTTTGACAGACCCGCTGTTTCTGACGGACATGACCAGATGGGAACCGGAAATGATTCCGAAAGCTACCGACCATTCAACCCCTCCCACCTTCATCCCCATATCCGCCAGCTGGGAAATCAGGTACTCCTTTTCTATCCTTCCAAGGTTCATGAAAATTATTCCGTCGCTTATCCAGTGTTTCGAAAGCGCATCGCCGTAACACTTGATCTCTTCTGAATACAGGGTTTTGGACTCTATTTTTCTTAGCAGACCGAGATCGGCGCGATTGTAGAGGTAGGTAAACGCTTCCAGATCGTCAAGGTCGGCGCCCCTGTTCAGAATCATGGTGTCGGTTTTTATGCCGTAGAGAAGCGCGGTTGAGAGTTTAGCGGAAATTTCTATCTGGGCGGCTCTTAGAAACCGGGTCATGATCGTCGCCGTAGCGCCTTCCTCGGAACTTATCTCGGTGAATTTCGCGTCGCACTCGGGAGTCCTCGGATGATGATCGATCACCGTATCAATATCTGTAATCTCCCCCCGGAAATAAGAAGGCTGCACATCGACAAGCGCCATGGAATCGAAGTTCTTTATGTCTTCGTGGGAAATCACCTGCAGGTCAATGTTCATAAGCTCCACCATAGCCACGTTCTCGGGTCTTGAAATCTTCTCCCCGAGATAACCTATGGTCGCCGTTTTTCTGTTTCTTCTAAGAAGGGTCCGGAGGGCCATGGCGCTTGCGATCGCGTCCGGGTCGGGTTGGTTGTGAACAAGTATGAGAACCTTTTTCGCGTCGCGATGAACCTCTCTTATAAGCCTCACGGAGATATCTGATCTCGCGAGCTTTTCCTCAAAAGATATCTGGCTGTCGGCAACCTCATCGAACCTCACGTATCTCGCTATATAGCCGTCCTTGCGTTGCTCGCCGTCAGCGGAAACGACTATTGGGCTCGTGGGATAACTGCGAGCAAGAGATCTCAGAAATTCTTTGCTTGAGAGCTCGCTGTTTACTACTATAAGCGTAAAAACTCCCTTCTGATTAAACGCGTCATCAGGAGAATCAAGCTCTATTACCTGACCCCTGTTTTTGAAAAGGCTCATCAGGAGAACATCGACTTCTCCGATAAACATATATCTTCTTTCCCCGTTCGTACTCATGGTATGCTGAACGCAGGGCGCCTATCTGCGGCAGGCCGCGCTAAGCTCCTCCGTGAAGCTTGAAACCTTCCCCAGCACCCCCTGTCTTTCCTCCCCGGCGCCCTCGATTATTCTCACAAGGGCGCTTCCGACTATAACCGCGTCGGAAAAAGATGCTATCGCGGCTGCCTGGCGCGCCGAAGACACTCCGAACCCCACTCCGACGGGAAGCTCCGAGCAACGCTTGATTCTCCCCACGAGATCCTCGAGATCGTAGTCCATGTCTGGGCGCGCTCCCGTGACCCCGGTGACCGAGACCACGTAAATAAACCCAGAGGCGTTTTCCGACACCATTTCTATCCTTTCCTCGGTACTCGTCGGGGCGAGAAGAAAAATGCGGTCAAGCCCTTCCCGCTCGACATGGACGCTCAGCTCCCCGGCTTCCTCGGGCGGAAGGTCAACGACCAGAACCCCGTCCGCCCCCGCCTCGCGGGCGTCACGGGCGAAGCGCTCGGTGCCGTACGAGAAAAAAGGGTTGTAGTAACCGAAAAGTATCACGGGAATGTCCGAACGGGACCTTATCCTTCTGACGAGGGAGAGGACGTCGGAGAGGGATGTCGAATTAGCAAGGGCCCGCTCCGAAGCCGCCTGAATTACAGGCCCGTCCGCCATGGGATCAGAAAAGGGAATGCCGATTTCGACCATGTCGACACCGCTTGCCGCCATGCGGTCAATGAGCTGCTCGGTAAAATCGATATCCGGGTCGCCGGCGGTAACATAGCAGATTAAAGCCGCTTTGTTCTGCTCCCCAAGTTCGCGGAATTTTTGCTCTATCCTTCCCATGTGCTTTCAGAAGACGCCTTGAGTCCGGCGCAGGCCGGAAACGCAGAAATCCCAAGCAAACAGAGTAAAAAAAGAACCTCCAACCTTCAGAAGCTTTATATACGTGCGCATGGGTGTTGTCAAGAATTGAAAATATCATCCGATTTTCGATTACCAATTCTCTCCTTCGTTGCAGCCTATTAAATTCACAGCTTAGATTGAACTAA
>JAJEGO010000055.1 GCA_022819805.1 Candidatus Dadabacteria bacterium | reverse complement strand
CTCAGGTACAACGGCCTGGATGTCTCGTGGCTTGACGGCGTTACGCCCTATGTGGAGTGGAGTTCCATCATGAACAAAAAAGGCGATCTTAACGACAGCACCCTCTGGACTTTCGGGACTATGTGGTACTGGGGATCCCTTTATGTTTACACCGAGCTCGGCCTAAGCGACGGCAATTACTTCGTCGGTGCTGAGGGAGATGATTACAGTAGTTTCTATGGGGTAAATGATTTCGGCGCCAGCGGAAACAACGAGTGGCACAAGCGCTTTAACGTTAACGTGGGTTACTACTTCACTCTTTACGAATGATAAAAAAGCAGAAGGAGACATAAATGAAACAGGTTCATGAACATCCGGCCGGACAGGGCAATCTGCAGATATTCGGCCTTGACATAAATGTCCCGGTATTTGTCGCATCCGGCATTTCAGTACTCATTTTCACGATCGGAGCGCTGATTTTCCAGGAAAAGGCGGCGGAGGTGCTGGGAGCGCTTCGCGTCTCGATTACCACCCAGTTTGACTGGCTTTTCATGAGCGCCGGATCCATATGCTTTTTGTTCTGTCTCCTCCTGATCCTGTCTCGCCTTGGAGATGTGCGCCTGGGCGGCACTCACGCTCGCCCGGAGTACTCAAGGATTACCTGGCTCTCCATGATCTTCACGGCGGGAGTCGCCATAGGCCTGCTTTTCTACGGAGTGCTCGAACCTGTCTATTACCTGCTGAATCCTCCTCTGGGAATTGATCCCTCCGACTCCGAGGCGACCCAGGCCATCGCCATATCCGCGTCAACCTTTCACTGGGGACTGGTCCCGTGGGCGTTCTACGGAACCGTGGGCCTCGGTCTCGCTTTTTTCGCCTACAACAAGGGACTGCCGCTTACTGTCCGCTCGGTATTCTACCCTCTTCTCGGAGAACGCGTGTGGGGATGGAGCGGGCATATAATAGATACGCTGGCCATATTCGCCACGCTGTTCGGTCTTGCCACATCGCTCGGACTCGGGGCAAAGCAGGCCGTGGCGGGTTTAAACTATCTGTTCGGAGTTCCGGCAACGGACATGGCCCACGTTCTCTTCATAGCCCTGACCACTTTCTTCGCCACGCTTTCGGTGCTAAGCGGACTTAACGTGGGGATCAAACGTCTGAGTCAGGTCACCATCACGCTTGCCCTCCTCCTGCTTCTGTTTGTTTTCGTCGCGGGACCGACGCAGTACATACTGAGCAGCCTCTTCGCGGGACTCGCGGACTATTTTGTAAAGGCTGTACCTCTCAGCAACTGGGTAGGGAGAGAGGATACGGGTTTTCTGCACGGCTGGACTACTTTTTACTGGGCCTGGTGGATATCATGGACGCCTTTTGTAGGAATGTTCATCGCCCGCATTTCAAGGGGCAGGACCGTACGCGAATTTCTTATCTGCGTCCTAGTTTTGCCGACTCTTTGCTGCCTGCTCTGGATGAGCGTTTTCGGCGGCACTGCCATCCATCAGCTTCTCTTCGAGGGCTACACGGGCGTTACGGAGATAATCACGCAGTGGAAGCCCGAACTCGCGCTGTTCAGGATGCTCGAGCAGATGCCTATGACGCAGGTGCTTTCCTTCGCGAGCGTCGTTCTTCTCGTAATCTTCTTTATCACTTCATCGGATTCGGGTTCTCTGGTGATCGACATAACTTCGTCCGGAGGAAAACTTGACGCTCCCGCCTCCCAGCGGGTGTTCTGGTGCAGCCTTGAGGGCGCAGTCGCCATTGCACTGCTTCTAGGAGGAGGTCTTAAATCACTGCAGGCAGCCTCGCTCATAGCCGGACTTCCGTTCTCTGTTCTGCTTATCCTGATGACGGTAAGCATATGGAGAGGGCTCAGAAGCCAGAAGCGCTGATACGTGGAGAGAACGGTTTTCTAGCGCGAACGCGGCGGTTTGTCCTGTTTCTGTAAAATGGAACGAGAAAAAAAGCCGGCGCATGCACAGAAAATTCACAAGGGACGCCCCTACCTGCGCGGGCGGGAAAATATCAAGATACTAAGGCTTGATTTCCACGCCCCGTCATTCCTTGTTTCCGCTCTGCTAATCATCGCCTTCATCATTGCCGGGACGGTCTTTCAGGAAAAAACGGCCGAGGTCTTCGAAAGCGCCCGGAACCTGCTCACGACCTGGTTTTACTGGTGGTTCATGAGCGCCGCCAACATTATCTTGCTTTTCTGCCTGCTGCTTATGCTCTCCCCTTTTGCCAAGGTGCGCCTGGGCGGGCGGGACGCGAAGCCGGACTACTCGTATGCAAGCTGGTTCGCGATGATCTTCGCGACTTCGGTAAGCGCGGGATTTATCTTTTTCGGGGTGGTGGAACCCGTATATCACTTTCAGAACCCTCCTCTCGGCGCAGACCCTTCGGACACCGAAGCCGCTTTCACAGTCGCCATGGCCGGGTCCATTTTTCACTGGGGACTCCATGGATGGGCGATATTCGCCGTCGCGGGCCTTTCAATGGCCCTTTTCTCCCACAACATGCATATGCCTTTCTCTCTGCGCTCGGTTTTCTATCCCGTTCTGGGCAACCGCGTCTGGGGATGGGCGGGGCACCTGATTGAAACCCTTGTCGTATTCTCCACCCTGTTCGGTCTTGCAGTCTCCATTGGTCTTGGAACCGAGCAGATAACGGGGGGAATTGACTACCTGTTTGAAATTCCCCCTTCCAGTATTCTCAGGGTGGGTCTGATCGCCCTGGTAATGCTGACAGCCATGACGGCGCTTCTCACCGGTATAAATACCGGAATCGGCCGCCTGAGCCGGTTTAACATAATCCTCGCGGTGGGGCTTATGCTTTTTCTCATCTCGGCCGGGCCGACGCTTGACATCTTCCGCCACTGTCTGACCTCGTCCGCAAGCTATCTGGTCAACATGACGTCTTTTAGCCTCTGGACAGGACGTGAGGACACTGCCTTCATACACGACTGGACCATTTTTTACTGGGCCTGGTGGTTCTGCTACGCACCTTTTGTAGGAATGTTCATCGCGCGTATTTCAAGGGGCAGGACCGTGCGGGAGTTTCTGTTTTTCGTGCTCATACTGCCGACCGTTTTCTGCGTGCTATGGATGAACTCTCTTGGAGGCTCGGCAGTTTTTCAGTTTCTCTTCGACGGTTACGCGGGGGTGGTCGAAGCGGTCGGCTCGGGGCGCAATGAACTTGCGTTGTTCAAAATGCTGGAGGAGCTCCCGCAACCACAACTGTCATCCCTCTTAATCGTCGTCATGCTGTTTTCCTTCCTCGTCGTCTCGCTTGATTCGGGTTCTCTGGCCGTTGACTCCATAACGGCAGGAGGCAAGATGGACACACCTGTGCCCCAGCGCGAGTTCTGGTGCTTTGTCGGCGGAGTTATACCAGCGGTGCTTATGCTCGCGGGCGGACTGAGATCATTCCAAGCGGCAGTCGTTCTCTTGAGTTTTCCGCTTACGATCCTTTTCATCGTAATGCTTTTCGGAATCTGGGCGGGGCTTCGCCGAGAGTGGCGCCATCTGCATCCTTCGGAACGAAGTCCCCGCGAAAACCCAGGTTGACGGGGGTATAGCAAACCCAACATCTGAGAATCTGGTGAATTCTTTTGAAAATGTCAGGAATATATAGTATTTTTCTGACAAAAAAGAAACAACATATCTGGGAGTAAAATATTCAAAAGCTGTTGGCAGTGAAAGAAAAATACATTAATCTTCTGACAAATAATAGCCAGAAGGAGATTATCGGATGGCCGCTATTGCCGACAAAATAATGAAGAGGACTCTGGAGCAAAAAGCGGGCTGGGTGTTCACGCCGAAGGATTTCCTGGATATTGGAAACCGCGCGGCGGTTGATCAGGCGTTGTCCCGCCTGGCGAAAGCCGGACGGGTGCGCAGGAGAATACGCGGCCTGTACGATGTTCCGAGATACAGCAACTTTCTCAAACGCGCCGCGACAGTTGATCTGTATTCCGCGATTGACGCAATAGCGAGACGAGACAGTGTCAGAATAATGCGCAGCGGGTCGGTATACGCAAATCTTCTTGGCCTGACTAACTCGGTACCCGCACAACCCGTTTACTACACGGATGGTCATTCAAGAACAGTAGAAATCAGCAGGAGAAAAGTCCAGTTTCGCCACGCATCCCCGAGAATCATGCGCTGGACAGGAACGCATGGAGTACCGGTGATTCAGGCGTTGCGGTGGCTGGGACCCTATGCGTCCAAGGACCCAAGTGTCGTTCCAATTCTGAGGCGCACACTTCCCAACTACGTGAAGCTGGATCTGTCACAGAACATCCGGTACGTACCCACCTGGATGAGACCTATTGTAAACAAAGTAACCAGTGAAGGAGCGGTCGAACTATGAACAAAGCCTTTAAATCCTTTTGGAATAACATATAATGCTAGCCAAGATTTCATGAAACTGTACATCATACGATCGGATAGAAACTACTATAAAAGGTCGTGTAGGGAAGAGACTTACTTACGAACACTTGGCTAGCCATAAGTATGAAGCCATTTCTTGAATGCGGCAGGAACAACGGCAATCTCATCATCGCGCATTTTATCCCCTTTCTCGTCAACTTGTTCTCTGCCATCCGGATGACGAAGATATATAGGGTTGGAGCGATTATCAATTCCGGCTGTTTTTGGTATTGCCATAAATACCTTATAGTCCTTGTCAATGACACCTTGTTCCGCTTGGACGGCCTCGATTCTTTTGAACTTTTGAACAATAAGAACACTTGGATTATTTATACCACCACTTGCCGCGAATGTTGTTTTCGGGAGATCAATGGAAGCAATAAGACGCGAGCGCCTAAGTAACCATGAGCGTATAAAGCGCAAGCTCGGATTGTTCAAAATCCCATCAGTCAAAACGATAGCTAAATATCCTCCGGGTTTGACAAACTTCAGCGCTGCTTCCACAAAAATTTGTTCTGCTGGTAATGACCCTCTTTGATTCTTAGTTCCCCACGTTGATAGTTCGTATTGATCTAGTATGTGAGCATCATCTATCTTTGCGTCTCCCCCAAATGGTGGATTTGTGAAAACAACGTCTGCTTTTTCATATCGAATGTTTTGCCTAGAGTTTTCATCCCATTCTCCTGGAGATCGAACTGAGTCTGTTCGGAATACGTTGGATGATCCATCTCCATGTAGCACAAGATTCATTTGACAAGTACGGACAAGGAAAGGATTGATGTCCAATCCAAACATATTAAGATTGCAAGCATTTTTTACTCGTTGACGAGCCCTTTCTTCAGAAGATTGCTTTCTGGTTGGACGCTCCTCTTCTTGCGTTCTCACCACCATAAATAGGTTATTTAGCCACGAAACCAAGAATCCCCCAGTTCCACAACAACAATCGAGTATCTTCAATGAGGTAAGTTCACTTCGAGGATAGAGTTCCATTATTATTCTGACGGCCATATCGCAAACATTTCGAGGGGTAAAATACTCTCCACGATCGCCTCGCAAATTTTCCCCAACAAGTTCTTCGTATGCTTCACCTTTCACATCAGTTGCGGTTTCAAGCAACGATAGATATTGCAATTCATTGACAATGTAGGCGGCCACACGAGGCTCAAGTTTTATCTTTTCGCCGGACTCAAAAATAAACGGATACCGGGTTAATACTTTCCGGAAAAGTGGTTCTAAGCGCTCTTCAATGAGTTTGCGTTGACCACTTTCTGATATGCGTTCTTTTGGGTGAACAGAAAAAATCAGTTCTTCTCCACTCTCCTCTTCATCAAATGTTTTGCAGAAAAATAGCTTGAGAAGTTCGTGGAAAGCCTCGGCTTTCTGTATTCCCTCATTCGCATAGATATAGTTATGACATCGTCGAAATACAGATTTAAGCTCATGTGCAGGAACCAAATCTTCTCTGGATGGACGTTCTGGCTCGTTATCTCCAAATTTCGGGATATCTCCAATTCGACTTATATCTCCACTTCCAGGTTCTCTGTCAAAAGCTCTTCGTTCGCTACCAACCCAAAGGCCAAACCGACATACCGGACTTGCCGCCATATAACTTTTCAGTTCTTCTTCGCCATCATCTTTATCTGATGGTTTCTTGTCCGCTCGTTTTGCTTCAATAATGACTAACGCTTCTGACTGCGTGTGTTTTGCTCCATGCCGAAAAATAACGATATCCGCGCTCTTTCGCGCTCGACCCATTCTGATTGTTACTTCTATCCCAATATCTGTCTTGGGATATCCATATTCTTCTACTAGGCTTCTGGCCCAGCGCTGCCGTACGTGCTCTTCTGGTTTATCTGTTCGGAATTTTCCAGTTATGTAGCATCTGATTTTCCCGGGAGGGACAAGATAAACTATATTCTCGCTCATTTTTCTTGCCACACATTCATCAAGGTTTCTATTGCGGTTTCTCTGGAATTAAGAGCTTTTATTACCTTATTATTGATGCTTTTTATTTTGTCCTTAGAAAGAGATGGAACAAGGACACGGGAGACTTGCTCATCTGTAACATGATCTATTTGTCCCCCATGTGTATAGCTTAGAATTTGTGATTGAACAGCTGGAATAGTGAGACAAACATACAGATATCCTGCCAAATTGATCTTTTTGGGAACTATTCTAATTAAATCATGGGTAGCCACCCAACCATCGAGACGATTAGGAACATAAAAAACTCGGCCAATTGTGCCTGAGCAAGTCATCAAAAGCCATCCTTCACGAATGACAAGATTTTCGATGTTTGTTTCAGTTGCACGTGACAGATATCGAGTTCCCCCTGATGGAACTCCGAGGGCCAACAAACTAAGAAGGTCTGTTGCATTTAGGTAAGGGATTCCATGCTCACGATCTTTCGCCCATATTCGGGTGAATTGTCCTCGCAATGTTACAGACGCAAAATTTGATAATGGCTTTAATTCAATGCCAGATTCACTTAATTTATCAACAGAGCTTTTAACACTAGGATCGAAATGAGTGGCATCAAGTCGTTCTTCTAAATTTGAAAAAATGTCATCGATTGGAACCGACCAAGATTTTACCGATTCAAGTTTGTCGAATAAGGATGTTTCTTTTTGAGCACGGGTTAGTTTGTTCATGCAATCAATCCCCAGAGCAATTTCCTCGGAAATTATACCACATTTCGCTTGACAAGAACTTACGGTTTTTTCCCGTCTTTTTTCCCAGTTTTTTTTGTTGTTTTTTGTCGTAACCCCTTGATATTTTTGCGGTTTCCATATAGAATATAAATATTATGAGAAAGAAAAAGACAGAGAAGGTGAGCTTCTATAAGTTCTTCAAGAAGTTCCCAGATGAGCAGTCTGCGAGGCTGTATTTTGAGAAAGAAAGATGGGGAAAAGCGGGACGGCACTGCCCACACTGCGGAAGTATTAGAACCGTTGAGGTAAAGAATGAGAAACCTGCACCTTATAGGTGTAAAGATTGTCGCAAGCATTTCAGCGTAAGGACAAAGAGCGTTCTTGCCGAAAGCAATATCCCCCTTAACAAGTGGCTGCTGGCTGTTTTCCTGATTACTACAAATCTAAAATGTGTCTCAAGTTACAAACTGGCAAGAGACATAGATGTTACGCAGAAGACAGCTTGGTTCCTAGCTCACAGAATCCGCAAGGTTTACGAAGACCAAGCGGAAACCAAACTGGATTCTCCCATAGAAGCGGACGAGACTTATATGGGTGGCAAGTATGCTAATATGCACACTTCAAAGAAGCCTCGCATGATAGGAGCGGGTCCACAGGATAAAACACCTGTAGTTGCCGTTAAATCTCGCAAAACCAAGAAGATTAAGGCAAAGGTCACCAAACCTGTTTCAAGTATTACTCTTCAAAACATGGTTCAAGGAGCAGTCAAGGAAGGTTCCACAGTATATACAGACCAGAATGCAGGGTACAAGGGGCTTGCCAAGAAAAACTATAAGCATGAATCGGTGAATCATTCCGTAGGCGAGCACATAAAAGACCAAGCACATACTAACGGGGTTGAGTCGTTCTGGTCTATTATGAAGCGTGGCTATGTCGGTGTCTATCACCAAATGTCCGAAAAGCACCTTCAGAGATATGTAGATGAGTATGTCGGAAGGCACAACGGAAGGCAGGAGTCTACTATGGAGCAAATATCAGGTGTAGTTCAATCCATGCTAGGTAAAAGGCTCAAATATAGAGAACTGACTGAGGAAAAAGTAATTGACAACCGGGGCCGGCTTTGATAGTTTAACTTGCGTTAAGGTAAGGAGGTTGCTATAGTGGACAAAAATAAAAAAAGCTTTTTTGGAAAATGGCCATCTAGCCAACAAGTAGTTACTCCCGAAGCCCTTTTAACAATACTCGAAAGTGACACGTCTGAAATTGAGTCAATCGAGTTCCTACCGCCACGCATCGATTCCGGTGGTTTTGGCCTGTTCAAAGTTCATTGGGAGTTTCCCAAATATCCTGTGAAAGATGTCTAACGGCGAAGAAAAACCAGGTGGCTTGCTTCCTCACGAGAAAGCCGAAGTCGAACTCATAAAAGATTTTATAGGACTTAGAAAACAAGAACTTGAAGTTCGCAAGCATAGGGACGAGGTAAGAGCCAAGCATCAAGACAATCAAAAAGAAGTAGCTTTAGCTTCCATTGAAGCTCAAAGGAAAGATAGACAAGAGATTAGAAACGCTTCTCAGTCAGAATCAACAAAAGCCAAATGGTTTGTAGTTGCTCTTATTGTAATTCTAGCGATATTCTCTGGATTTCTGGTTTGGCTTGGACATGTTCCCTTGGCCGAAAAAATTATAACCTATCTACTTGCCGCAGCTTTGGGTGCTGCTGGTGGATATGGATACGCTGTAAAAACGATAGGGACAACGCAAGAGTGAAATTAAATAGCTATGCCAAAGAAGTCCAAGATCGTAGAACCGATTTCTGCAACGATGGATCAGGTAGTTAAATCTTTCTTTGCTAAAGATCCACGACCTAAAAAACTTTCCAAGAAAAACACCCCCCTTCCCAACAAGCGTTGAAACTTGGCTAGCATTGTATGTTATTCCCAAGAAATATTCTTGCCCGTCCCAAAACCCTTGCTCTATATGCTTATCTTTAACTACGCAAGCGCATCCATTTGCACTAAATTTTTCGTTTCTTGCTGAAGTCTGCGTTTTCACAGTGGCGCGGCGCTTTTTTTCTCCGCAGAGGAGAAGGACATTTTTTGCTGGGTACTCCAGCGTTCAGATTCTCGCTCCCGGCCGCCTGAATTTTGACATGGCCGCGGAGTTAATGGACAATCAAGTATGAGTACGATTTTCACGCAGGTAATAAACCGGGAAATTCTGGCTGACATAGTCTACGAGGATGACACCTGCATCGCGTTTAAGGACATAAATCCCCAAGCTCCCGCTCATGTTCTCCTGATACCGAAAAAGGAAATAATTTCAATGGCGACCGTTGTACCTGAAGATCAGGCGGTTCTGGGACACCTTATGGTCAAGGCTTCTGAGATAGCGGCAACTCTCGGTCTTAGCGAAAGCGGATACAGGCTTGTGGTGAATACGAACGAGGACGCGGGACAGAGCGTCTTTCATCTGCACATACACATACTCGGCGGAAGAAGACTAACCTGGCCTCCCGGATAGATTCGCCGGGCGAAGGCTTCCTCGGCGCGACAGACGGGCTAGATCCCGAGCGCAAGCGCGTCCCGCTCGCTAAGGAAACTTCCGTTCTTCCTTTTCTTCACAGTTTCACCCCTCTTCCATGAGCGCTCGCATCTTGGTTTCTGAGAGATATCAGTAAGTTCCACGCTGATTCCGTCTCCTTCCGCGACCCTTAACCTGCTCACTCCGCAGAGGTCTTCAAGCTCCTCTTCAAATTTCCTTATTTCGCCTAAAAGCTCCTTCTTAACCGTTACGCGGACAGACGCGTCAAGGGGATTGTTTATGCCCCCCTCACCCCTCGCTTCCTCAAGGGCCTTGAGACACCGCTTCCTTATGTCCATGATGTCGCTCCATACCCCTTCGGCCTGCACTCTTTTGATCCGGGGAAACCTCTTAAGGTGCACGTTCGCGTCCTGATCCCCTGCAAGGGACTTCCAGGCTTCATAGGAGGTGTGAACCAGTATGGGAGCCAGAAGCTTTATGATTCCTTCGGCTATCCGGTACATGACGGTCTGGGTGCGCCTTCTTTTCCTGCTGTCCCCCCTCTCGCAGTAAAGTCTGTCTTTTATGCATACGAGGTAAACCGCGCTCATCTCGTTTGAGCAGAACGAGAATATAAGGTCGCTTGCCTGCTTGTAGCGAAACCCGGAGTATGCGTCTTCGGTCTCCTCCGCGAATCTTGTGAACTCGCAGTGCGCCCAGTAGTCAATCGAGCACCTGTCATCCTCTTCGAATTCAATGCTGTCCTGTGCCGGGTCAAAGTCATTTAAGTTTCCAAGCAGAAAACGGATTGTGTTCCTTATTTTTCTGTATTCATCCGCAGCAATGTCGAAAAACTCCCAGTCGACTTTTATATCATTTGAGTAGCTAAGCGAACTTACCCACCATCTGCATATATCCGCCCCGTATTTACTCAGTATATCTTCAACCTCAATTGCGTTGCCGCCGGACTTGCTCATTTTTCTGCCCCGGGAGTCCACCATGAACCCATGAGTAAAAAGCGCACGGAAGGGAGGCTCTCCGGTTGCTCCCAGAGCTACAAGGAGCGAGGACTGAAACCACCCCCTGTGCTGGTCCGAACCCTCAAGATACATATCCGCCGGGTACCCGAGATTTCTTGAGTTGAGGACCGAGTTCCAGGACGAGCCCGATTCAAACCACACGTCAAAGACATCACCGCCTTTTAGAAGGTTTTCTAAATCCTCTTTTGAAGTAAGCCAGTCCGGGGTTTCCGGATCGTCTTGCGGATCATAGTTATCAAGAAGCTGGTGTGGTTCGGAGAAAAACCAGACGTCAGAACCTTTCTCTCTTATTTTTTCGGCAACAGCGACAACCATTTTCACAGTCATGACCACCCTTCCCTCTGCGTCCGTAAAGTACGGAAGCGGAAGTCCCCATGATCTCTGTCTCGATATGCACCAGTCCGGCCTTGAATCAAGCATTCCGCCAAGGCGGCTCCTGCCCCAATCGGGATAGAAGTCAATGTTTTTCCCGACCGCCTCAATGGCGGCTTCTCTCAGGGTCTTTCCGGTTTTGCCAAACGGTTTGTCCATGTGTATGAACCACTGATCTGTCGCTCTGAATATTGTAGGCGTCTTGCTTCGCCAGTCATGCGGATAACTGTGGACGTAGGGTTCCGAGTGAAAAAGGTTTCCGCTCTCGGCAAGTCTCTGCGTTATTATTTTATTGCTTTCCCATACCCCTTTTCCCCTTATCCACTCCGGCACCGTATCATCAAAAGTACCGTCTTCCCTAACGGGACAGTAAATGTCGAGTCCCTCCTGAAGGCCGGTTCTGTAGTCTTCATCGCCGTGACCCGGGGCCGTATGAACACACCCCGTGCCGGTTGAGAAAGTCACGTAATCGGCCGTGACCAGAACTGATTTTCTGTCAATAAACGGATGGACGCATGACACTCCCCGTTCTGAGAACTCCTCTCCTGGGCAGGAACCGATTTTCTCGTAATCTTCTATTCCGGATTTATCGAAAACTTCTTCGCAAAGGGCTTCTCCGACAATGAGATTTCTACCGTCCGGGGCTCTGTAGAGACCGTATCTTCCCTTCGGCGCCACGGCAACGGCCAGATTCGCCGGAAGGGTCCAGGGCGTTGTGGTCCATATTATGAGGTGCACCTTTTCTGTCTTCTCAGCGTTGAGGGATCGGGGCAGTGCCGAGGGGTCATCGATTTCAAACAGCACGTAGACGCTTTTATCTTCTTTTTCGTGGTATTCAAGCTCGGCCTCGGCAAGGGCGGTGCGGTTTTCGATTGACCAGTGAACAGGTTTCAGATCCCTGTAGACAAGTCCTTTTTCAAGCAGTCGTGAGAACGCTTCCAGCACCCCGGCTTCATAATCGGGGGTCATCGTCAGATAGGGTTTTTCGTAATCTCCGATTGTGCCGAGACGGATCATCTGCTTTGACTGCGTTTTTACGTATTTTCTCGCGTATTTGCTGCAGCTGCGCCTGATTGAAAGTGCCGGCATCGCAGCCGCGTCTTCTCCGAGTTCTTTCAGAACTTTGTGCTCTATCGGAAGACCGTGGCAATCCCAGCCGGGAACGAATTCCACGTTAAATCCTTCCATCATCTTTGACCTTACTACCAAGTCTTTTAGGACCTTGTTAAGCAGATGCCCCAGGTGAATGGGACCGTTCGCGTAAGGGGGCCCGTCGTGGAAAAGGAATTTTTCGTGGCTGCGGTTCTTCTCGCAGATTTTTGCGAAGAGATTCTCCTTCTCCCAGGATTTCTGGATTATGGGCTCTTTTTGCTGCAGGTTGGCCTTCATCGGGAAATCAGTTCTTGGAAGGTTAAGGGTGTTTTTATAGTTTATTTTTTCCTGCATTTTTGTTTGACGGGAGTGTTTGCGTTTGCGCCGCGGTCCGGGAATTTGGGATTTTCGGTCAACTCTTCTTGTTTCGATTATCAGACCTCATCGAAAAAAGATTCGAATTCTTCAAGCAAAGCATTTGAAAACTCCACCCATTCTTCCCATTCGTCCATGTAGTTTCTTGATTCATCAACTTTTTTCTTGACGATTATCCCGTTGTTGAATTTTTCCACAAGAAAATACCCGACTTTTTGGAGTTTTTTTTCAAGTATTGAGGAATACTGGTGGAGGATGAGTATTTTCTCTTCCTGGGCCTCCCTGTATTCCGCGATGAAGTAGCCGTTGTTCTGGGGTGAAGGCATATCCATTGTCACGTGTTTGAACATAGTTGGATTTATATTCTCAGCCTTCATTGATATATAGAGTTCCATTTTTATCTCCGCCAGAAGAAGATTGTACAATATTTTTTGAATAATTTCTTGGGACCTGCGTTTGTGTCTGTTAATGGAGAATCCGGGTTCATGGGAGAGTCATAACCAAGTAATTAAGAAACCTCTTGTTCGCTCAGGCGCTTGAGGCGTTATAAAATGTTTGAAGATCTACGGTGCCGGAACAGGTCGTAGCCCAGCGCCAGCAGGATCAGGGCAAATTCCAGCGGCCGCGCCCATACTACTTGCTGGTACGGTTGCATGGCGTATTCGTTCAGGTTAAGCCCGGTCGCGTAGCTTATCAGAACCGCAAGCGAAGCCGTCCACGCCCAGGCGCTCGGAAATATCGCCGCAAAAGGCAGAAGCCAGAGCAGATACCAGGGATTGATAACCGGCGACACCACGAGCAGTGCTCCATAAAGCCAGTCGCCTCGTGGTATCGTATCTGCTCTGTTCCTACGGTAACGCGCGGCGTAGAATATCCAGAAAGCGGCGAACGCCAGACCGAGTATCAGCTTGCTCTCAAAGGCTCCCAAGGCGGTTGTAAGCAGGCCGAAGAGCGCCGAATTGAACTCCCACTCCCGCGCGAATACCCCAAGTGATTCCATATCGGTTCCCCCGCTCAGGACAAACGGCGCGTACAACGCCAGAACCATTGCCGCGGAGAGGACCCAGTACCTAATCCGGGCACGAAGCAGTATCAGCGGTACCAGCACGAGCGCGAACACCTTGGCACCCATGGCCAGACCCAAGCATACGGCGGTGCTTCGCCATCGATGGTTTCTGGCAAGCACTATTGCTGCCAAGAGCAGACAGACACCGACCCCGTCGGGGTGCGCGGTGAAGGCAATCTCCTTTATGACCAGCGGACACCACGCGTAGAGCATGACGTTTCCGACAGGTGCCAGACGCAGAAGCAGCGCTACGGTTGCCAGGTCAACGACAATCAGAATCGATTGCAGCGCCGTGACGCTGCCCGGGTACAGCCAGTAGCCGAACAGAAAGACGAACTGAGTGGTCGGGGCGTAGATAGTCGGCAGTTCGGGGTTGTTAATGCGGTCAAGAATCCCGTGAAAAACTGCCGGAACTCCGGAGTCAACAAAAAATGCTTCTGGCGCAAGGCCGTAAGGCGTTCCTATTGTCGCAAAACGGTAACCGTCCCAAAGGTATCTGTAGAAATCATCTTCGAAAAAGGGTCCGCCGACCAGGCCGCAAACCCTAAACACCGTGGCCCAGAAGAAGATGCGACCAAGCGGGAACTGCTCTCCGCTCCGAGAAATATAGAGGTAGAGACCGAATACCGGCAGGCCAGTCCATAAAACCAGGAGAAAGAATAAGGACAGTTCGGGCTCTCCGGGTTGGCGGGCAAGGAATGCCAAGGCGCCGTAACCCAACGCGCACCAGAATCCTACTATGTCCACCCATCGCCGCACTGCAGCACCGGACTGCCCGCGCACACCTGGCGTGGATCTCATCTCAGACACCGAAGGGTTACCAGAGCGGGTTTTGAGTCAGAAGTAAGCAGCTGTTCCTCCGGAAGTGCGCAGAACATGGAGAATAGAGGCCCCGAAAGAGCGAAACGACTTGGTTTTAAAGCGGTGAAGTTGTAACCTGCTATAATGCAAGAGTTTATAACACGAGCGACGGCTTTTTTCCACATTATATACCTGTAATGCGATGAGAAAAATCATGAGTGCAGTTCACGCTGGAACCGGATACGGAGTGCGAGTGGGCTTCGTTGCCGTAATCATGATTGCCGCAGTGCTGTTCGTCGGCAACACAGATGCCGGGCCCACAAAGTTAAAATCGACTTCGTTTTGGCAAACCAGTGATGAAACCAGCGTAAAACAGGTCGACCACGGTGCCTGGCAAGATATCCTGACCGCTTATTTGCGTGTCCACAGCTCCGGTATTAACAAGTTTGACTACGCTTCGCTTAAGGCAAACGCGAAAGACACCTCAAAGCTGGCCAAGTACTTGGACTACTTGCAGGAACTTGACCCCAGAACCTGTTCCCGGGCGGAGCAGAAAGCTTACTGGATCAATTTCTACAACGCCCTGACGGTAAAAGTGGTAGTGGATGCTTTTCCGGTTGATTCCATACGCAACATATGCGGAGACCGCGCTGCGGGTTCAGAATGCTCAGGTCCTTGGAATGAAGTCCGTGCCAGGGTAGTCGGTCAGGGTCTGACTTTGGACAATATCGAGAATGATATCCTCCGCCCTATCTGGAAGGATAACCTTATTCACTACGGCTTGAGTTGCGCCAGTTACAGCTGTCCTGATCTCATCGGGACAGCGTTTACGGCCAAAAACACCAAGGCACTGCTTGATACCGGCGCACGCAAGTACGTAAACGACAAGCGGGGGGTGGATTTCATGGAAGATGATTTCATCATCATCTCCAGTATCTACGATTGGTACGTGGAGGACTTCGGCAACAACAAGCAAGGCGTTATAAAACACCTTGCCCGTTACGCCGACAAAGAACTTGCGGAACGCCTGAAGAACTTCAACGGAGCGGTGGATTACGAATACGACTGGAGGCTTAACCGTCCCTGATCCGAAGCTCCCCAGTTTCCAGACTCAGGAACAAGGATAAACCTGAGACCTTTTTAGAATGAGTAACCGAGAGATACGCTGAAGATATCAGATGCCGCGGTATTGCGACCGTCAATGACTCTTCCGTATGAAGCTCCCAAACTTACCTGATCCGACAGGGCCAGACTCAACGCGGGACCAAGCACGTGGATATCTTCCTCAGTTTCAGGGAAACGGTCGGGCGCAAAACCGGGACCGCCGACATCCAGTCCGGATTCTGCGTTTGTGAACCCGTAGTTCACGCTTACACCGAGTTTGTCCATGAGCAATATGCCACCGGATAAGTTCAAGAACATATTGTTCGGAATTTCATCGCGGTAGCGATAACCTGCTTCAGCTGACAGGGCTATCCGGTCAGTAATGTATTTGCCTATTATCCCGGAGAATTCGAAACCATCCGCACCGTCTCCGATTGAGTTTATATAACCGGTATCGTAGCTTCCGGATTTTGTTCCCCCGAGGCGAACAGCGATACTTGGCCCCGAACTAACCACTTCGTCTACGATACGCCAGGTTACCCCCAGGTTAATGTCGGCCAGGCCGTTTTCCTCTTCTTCCTTTGCTGGTATCATGTCGCCGGTGATAAAAGAACCTCTGGCCAAACCTGCCTGGAAGTCTACCGCGACTGAATCACAAACCCCGTACTTTCCATTAACCCAGACTGTATGCTGAGTGAGATCTTCTCCTGCGGGGGTATCTCCCTTTACGGACCCTTTATAGAATTCATCGGCGTTCTGCCACACGTAAGACAGGGTAACGGAACCCTCTCCGGGCGCAGGAAGCCATGCAGAGCCGCTTGCAAACGCGGACGCTCCGTAGCTAAGAACAAATGCAACCGCGGCAACAGCAACCAAGTAAAATCTTTTCATAGTTAGTTTCCTCTCTTTTTTCATTTAAAAACCGATACCGCTACAGTTTGTAACGACGCGTCAAGTAGTAGTTAACGAGTTCCTGTTCGTCCACCCCATCTTCGCATGCGGCGGCGTTACTGCCCGGGCAGAGCACCTGTATGTTCTCGTCATCAGGTGTGCCGGGTTTCTCCGACATGTTGCGCGCCTCGAGACTGTTTTTCAGGCTCATTGCACGGTCCCGGTCCAAATCCCCCTTCTGCAGGGGACAAGATGAGCATACAAGTTTGCTGAAAGTGATCGCCTTGCCCTGCGTATAAGCGCTTTTGGGACTCATGCCCTGGCCCGCAGCAGCGGAACCCGAGGCATGAGCTGACGCATAAATCAACAGGCTCCCGGCAATAACCAATATGAAAATACCGATTCTGTGTTTCATAAACCTATCCCTCCATGATGATTCTTAACACTAGAACTATTAAGTCTTAGACTTTATCACAGCTCTGAAATATTGTAACAAAAAATTGGAACTATATGCTTTGTTCACCAAAAAGTTCTTGATATTTTTCCTCTCTTCATTTTCGTTCTGCCCGTTATCAAGTATGATGCAATAATAAAGAGGGCTAGAGATGGGTAAAAATCTTGAGATAGGGAGTCAGGCTCCTGATTTTGAAGCTGAAACCTACGGCGCTGAGAAAGTAAGGCTGAGCGATTTTTATTCGAAAGGGGCTGTGGTGCTTTACTTTTACCCTAAGGACAACACTACCGGCTGTATTAGGGAGGCTTGCTCGCTTCGCAATGCGGAGCAGGAACTTGCGTCCCTCGGGGTACAGGTTTTGGGGGTTAGCACAGACGGGATAAAGTCCCATGAGAAGTTCAGAGATAAATTTTCTCTCAATTTCCCGCTGCTGAGCGACAAAAAAAGGAAGATAGTGGATCTGTACGGGGTAAGGTGGAGATTAGTTCCCTTGGTTGCCCGCAGGGTCACCTTCCTTATAGAGAAAGGCGGCAGGATAGCGCATATCTGGAGGAAGATGGATACCTCGTCCCATGCCGAAGATATACTCGACAAGGTAAAGGAACTAG
>JAJEGO010000032.1 GCA_022819805.1 Candidatus Dadabacteria bacterium | reverse complement strand
TAACAAGAAGAAGAGAATGCCTCAAAGTAGCATCATCATTAGACTTTATCTTCTCACGAATCTCATTTATGGATGGAATCATATCTAAACCCTCAAACAATCAATAATGGCGTCTCGGATCGGATATCCCGTCTTTTGCTCAATCCACGCCCATTCGCCATTCGGATTAAGTTCTAAAAAGAAATATTCCCCTTGAACTGTCTTAATCAGGTCAATGGCGGAATACTTCAAATTGAAATACCTAGTAATTTGCTTACACAATTCATCTAAATGCGCAGGCATTTTGATCGCCTCATGCTCAATGTCAAATTCTTGCAGGTCCAATAACCTCCAGTCAACTATGGTCTGGGGGTGCTGCTGTGAGTGGATGGCCGTAGCGAAAACGTTATCCCCGACGACTGTTACTCTAACATCAAAAGCTTTATGAATCTCTTCCTGAAAAATCATTGGTACCTGCGCATAATTTCCAAATTGATTTAAAAACTCTGACCCAACGCGTTGCGTAGTTGCTATTTGCACATCAAGCCCTTGGCGTAAAAATCCATGCTTGACAGCTTTGCAGACAACTTGTCCTTCATGGCTTTCAATAAAATTACGCACAGTCAACTCGGACATGGATACACATGTATCCGGGATTTTAAAACCGAGTCTTTGCGCAATGGTAAGCTGTTCTATTTTGTTTGATGCAAGCCACAACTCCTTAGGATGATTAAACCATTTTCCGTGGTTAATTAAACGCCATAGCGACCGTAGTATCTCTCTGGCTTCTCGTCGAGAAAATTCTTTATCTGACTCGGCAAGATCATGAGGCGCATCAGGGGAAACAGGCTGACGAAAATATACGGCTTTTATATCTGCGTTCGTCACCAATCGCCCATCAGCGAAATTGATTTCATATGAGGCGTCATACCCTGCCAAAGATATATTTATCTGGAAGGAATTTCCGTAGTCTTCGGTATTTAACCGCAAGAATGGAATACTTCGCTCTTTTAGACGCAGAATGAAAAAGTCACAAGCAAGATCAAACTTATTTGTGATGACTAGTAACATCCTTCGTCTTCAGGGTCTGGGCAATCATCACCCGGTGCAGCATAGGTCTTGAACTGTGTCGGAGAGGCGTTGTTCTCGGAGACTACAGGACGGACCTGACCGGATCGTACAACGACATTGAGTTGCTGCTTCTCATCATAAAAATCTTGAACATTTTCCAATTTGAACTGGTGAGCCTTGGAAAGCAAGAATGCGCGCTTAGCTATCATAGCACTTCTCCTCCACTAAAAAATTATCAATTTCCTTTACAACACTTACACGAATAACATTCGTTACCCGAAAACCTTTTGTCATGCTCAAGTCTTTTAGTTAGATTCTTCAGGAAAAATTCCTTGGAACCGAGATGAATTTCAAAAACTACGACACAGAAGGCTTTTACGACGAGGTTTTCAAGGATAACTCCACCCCGTACGAGTGGACTCGCTTTTTAACCGACAGGATAGAAAGCCTTTCAGACGGAGAACTCATAGAAAGGCAGAAAGCGGCCGAGATGAACCTGTTCGAAATGGGAGTCACCTTCACCCTCTACTCAGAACAAAAGAAGGCTTCTGAGGAAAACATCTTCCCCTTCGACATAATCCCGAGAATAGTGTCGGCCGAGGACTGGGAGGTGGTCGAGAGAGGCCTGAAGCAGAGAATCCACGCGCTTAACCTCTTCATAGACGACATATACAACGACCGCAAGATCCTTAGGGACAAGGTGATCCCCAAGGAACTTATCCTCTCGAGCAGAGAGTTTCGCCTCGACTGTGTGGGTTTTTCCCCGCCTAGGAATATCTGGTGTCACATCACGGGAACGGACCTGATAAGACATTCGGACGGAAACTTCTACATCCTGGAAGACAATCTGCGCTCCCCCTCCGGCGTTTCGTATGTGCTTGAGAACCGCGAACTGCTGAAACGCACGTTCCCCAAGGTGTTCGGCACCGTCGAGATAATGCCCATAAGCGATTACGGGCTCCGCCTCCATGACACCCTCCAGTACCTGCTCTCTGACAGAGCAGCTAACCCCAAGGTGGTGCTCCTCACCCCGGGTATCTATAACTCGGCCTACTTCGAGCACTCGTTTCTGGCAAAGGAGATGGGAATAGAGCTCGTCGAGGGGAGGGATCTCATGGTAGTCGACAATTTCGTTTACCTAAAAACCACCAAAGGACTTGAAAAAGTGGACGTCATATACAGAAGGATAGACGACAACTTCCTCGACCCCCAGGTGTTCCGCCCGGATTCCGTGCTGGGAGTCCCGGGGCTTTTCAGCGCATACAAGGCCGGAAACGTCGCCATAGCTAACGCCCCCGGAGGAGGGGTGGCCGACGACAAGATAATATACGCCTACGTGGAGAAGATAATAAAGTACTACCTCGGGGAAGATCCCGTGATCCCGAACGTGCCGACGTATATCTGCGAGGAGGACGAGGCCAGAAAGTACGTGCTCGACAATATAGAGAAGCTGGTCGTAAAACCCGCAAACGAATCTGGAGGATACGGGATAGTGTTCGGGCCCAAGGCCACCAAGGAAGAACTCGCCCAAGCCAAAAAAAACATAAAAGCGGATCCCAGAAACTACATAGCCCAGAAGACCATGTCCCTCTCCAGGGCCCCCGTGATAGTGGACGATCACTTCGAGGGACGCCACGTTGATCTGAGACCCTTCATTCTCTGCGGAAAGGAGATATTCGTCCTGCCCGGAGGCCTGACTAGGGTGGCGCTGCGCAAAGATTCGATGATAGTCAATTCGTCCCAGGGCGGCGGAAGCAAGGACACATGGGTGCTTGCTCCCGCAAAGAACGCCAAGGGCAAAGGAGGCGGAAAATCCTAAGCCGCGTCGCAGAATCTATATACTGGATGAGCCGCTACGCCGAGCGCGCCGGGAACACCGCGAGGCTCATAAGCGTAAACCTCGGCCTCGCTATCGACACCCATGACTCCGTCGAGCAGGAATGGGACCCCATAGTAAAGGTGACGGGAGACATGGAGCTTTTCAGAAGCCTCTATGACAGCACGACCCGGGAGAACGTAATAAACTTCATGGTCCTTGACCGCAATAACCCCAACTCCATTATCTCCTGCGTTAACCGCGCCCGCGAGAACGCAAGTTCCGTGAGGGAAATAATCTCCTCCGAGATGTGGCTTCTGATAAACCGCTTCTACCACAGGCTGAACAGCGACGAGGCAAAACAGAAACTGCTCGACAATCCCGGGAAGTTCTGCGAAGTGGCGAAAGTGCAGAGCCTTCTTTTTCACGGATCCGGGTACATAAGCATATCCCACGGCGAGGCGTGGCATTTCTCGGAACTCGGAAAGCAGATGGAGCGAGCAGACAACACCTCCAGAATCCTTGACGTGAAGTACTACACCCTGCTTCCGAAAGCAGAACTTGTGGGAACGTCGATAGACAATATGCAGTGGATAGCGCTTCTTAAATCAACAAGCGCCCTTGAGACCTATAAGGCAAAGCACCAGCAGATATCAATCGGCAACGTGCTTAACTTTCTCATCCTTGATAACCAGTTTCCCCGCTCTATAATCTACTGCGTCGCGCGGGCGGATGAGTCCCTTCACTGCATATCGAACAGCCCTGCGGGCTCCTACAACAACGAGACCGAAAAACAAATGGGAAGACTTCTCTCAGATCTGCAGTTCATAAGCGTGGAGGAGGTAATAAAGCACGGGATGCACGAATACCTAAAAAGTTTCCAGTCCCACATAAATGATGTCGGAAACCGCATATACGACGATTACTTCAGCTACAGCGTAGAAGACAGCGCTCTTCGGGGCTTTGACGACATCTGAGAAGGAGCAGCGAAATGACTTTCTGCGTGGGAATGAGACTAAAAGAAGGAATAATCGGGCTTGCCGATAACCTCATAATAACTGGAAACGAGGCCATACGGGCAAAGAAGGTCACCTCCCACAGGGCCGGGGATAACTCCTTTTTTCTCATGACCTCGGGGCTTCGCTCCGCCAGAGACAAGACGATCACCTACCTTGACGAGGCGCTTGAGCATACAGAAGAACCTCTTGATCGTCTCTACAAGGCCGTGAACCTGTTCTCAAAACAACTTAGAAGGGTAAAGGAAGAAGACGGGGAGGCACTTTCCGACTCGGGCTTCCCGTTTAACATGTACTCCATAATAGGAGGGCAGTTCGAAAACGACCCCGAGCCGCAGCTTTTCCTCGTCTATCCCCAGGGAAACTGGATCAACGTGGGAATCACTTCCCCCTACGTAATAATAGGGGAGTCGAAATACGGAAAACCTATCATAAAAAGGACCCTTACATACGACACGAATCTCGACACTGCGCTTCGCATCGCGTACCTGGCGTTTGATTCAAGTCGTATAAACGCCATAGACGTCGATTTCCCGATAGACGTGATCGTCTACAGGACCAATTCCTTCTGCCTAGAGCAGTACAGTTTCACCGAAAACGAGCTTGCCGACATATCCGAGTGGTGGCAGGAGAGACTCAGAAAATCGGCCGAGGAAATGCCCGCCGAATGGGTAAAGAAGGTTCTTAACGGAAGCCCAAAAAGTGCTCCTTAGCATAGATCACAACACAACTTACTCCTACGGAAGAAAAGTGGTGCTGGCCCCGCACATCGTGAGGCTTCGCCCGAGAGACGGCGGGGGGCAGATGACCCATATGTTCTCGCTCAAGACCGATCCCCCGGAGGCGGGAAGAAGCGTGAACTCGGATCTTGACGGAAACACCACCGTTACGCTCTGGTTTACGGACGAGTGCGACAGTCTCACAATCGATACCAGCTGCGTCGTCGAAACGCTTCGGGAAAACCCTTTTGACTTCATAGTTTCCGACGTAAGGTTCCTTGATCTGCCGATGGAGTATCCTCGCGAGCAGAAGGCGGCCCTTCGCCCGTACCTGGCGGTGAGCAAAAAAACAGCCCTGGCGGTCTCGCAGCTTCGAGAAACGATCCTCTCGCAAACCATGGGGAGGACCACGGATTTTGCTCTCTCGCTTTGCGAGCACATACACGACAACTTCCCCCATGTTGCGAGGGAGCAGGGCGGACCCTGGTCCGCGGAGAGAACCCTCAGGGAAAAAAGAGGGTCCTGCAGGGACCTTGTGGAGCTTTTCGCGGCCGTATGCCGCTCGGTCGGTCTTGCGTGCAGGCACGTAAGCGGCTACGCGCTCAGCGCAAGAAGAAAAAAAGGGGACGAGCTTCACGCCTGGGCAGAGGTCTACATACCGGGAGGAGGATGGAGAGGCTACGATCCCTCTTCGGGTCTTGCGGTTTCAGACCGCCACGTCGCGGTCGCAAGCGGCGCCACCCACGGACTCATCGCCCCCGTTTCGGGAAGTTTTTACGGGGACGGAGCCGAAGTCGAACTCCGGTTCCGTGTAAGGGTAAGAAAAACAGGAAAACAGCAGAAAAAAGCCTTGGGACTCCTCTAGACGACAAAAACCTCCACGGGGAACAGTCCTTAAAAGTCCTGCAATTCCGATCTAATTCATGCTATAATGGGAATTTTAGAGGAATGCCAAAAAAGCCAACGGGCCGTAACGGTAAACTGCAGGTCATGCTATCGAAAAAAAGGGGGGAAACATCTCAATGGTTCGCAGAGAATTTAAATCCAGGTTAAAGGCGCTCTTGGGAACTTTCGCCGTGGGCGCGGTTCTTATTCTTATAAGCGGCGTCTCGGCGAACGCCCAAGATGCGTTCGGCGTAAGCAGCGTTTTGCTTGAAAAGATTACGGTCACGGCGCGAAAGCGTGAGGAGCCGATTCAGAACGTTCCGCTCTCGGTAACGCATTTCAGCTCCGAAGAGATTGACACCCTTAAGGTAAGGAACCTTGAAAGTCTGGCTGTAAAGATGCCCAACGTCGCGCTTGACGACATCGGCACCGTGGGAGGAATCGCCAACTTCTCGATCCGCGGCCTTGGGATAAACAGTTCCATACCGTCCGTTGACCCGACCGTGGGAGTGTTCGTCGACGGCGTGTACTTCGGGGCCAACATCGGCGGCGCCCTGTTCGACACGCTTGATATCGAGAGCATCGAGGTGCTTAGAGGTCCGCAGGGAACGCTTTTCGGGCGCAACGTGACCGGGGGCGCGATACTCATCAACACGAAGAAACCCGGAGACACTCTGGAGGTATCCTTTCGCACCTCTTTTGAGGGGGGAGGAGAGAATCTCAACAGCTACTACATGGGCACGGTGGGAGGCCCTCTGGGCGAAACCGTTAGCGCCAGGATAACCGCGTACACCAACCAGGATAACGGCTGGTTCAAGAACCTCCACACCGGCGAAGCTTTCGGCGACCTAGACGTCCGAATGGTGCGGCCGGTGCTCGTCTGGGAGCCCACAGACGACCTGAGCCTGGTACTCCGATACCAGTACGACAGCATCGACGGCGACGGCCCCGCAGCACAGAACCACACAAACGGATTCGGCGTCTCAAACGCGGCGGCTAACTTTGACCGCGACAGCCACGACTTCAGCATCAATAATGAAGGCAAAAGAGAAAACGAAGCTCATTTCTTCGCCGCCCAGATGGACTGGGACGTGGGTTTCGGCGACGGCACGATAACAAACATTTTCGGCTGGCGCGATTCAAAAACCTTCTCGTCAGTTGACCTCGACGCCTCGCCGCTTGAACTAATGAGCGCGCAGGCATGGAGCAATTACAGGCAGTGGAGTAACGAGCTGCGCTACACAGGCAGATTTCTTGAAAGACTCAATGCGACTACGGGAGTCTACTACTTTAGCAACAAGATCAACTACCACGAGCACCGCTCTCTGCTTACCGACGCTATTGCGGCATCGGGTCTTCCCTTCCCGCCAGGGACAGACGTGTCCCAGTTCGGAGGCGGAAACTACGACGTTGAAACTCTGGGCCTCTTCCTCTCTCTGGACTATGATCTCACAAGCCATCTGACGCTCACCGCGGGTGCGCGGTACACGCGTGACAAAAGAGAGGGCGAAATAGCTTTGATTCCCACCAGCAGTCCCCTTGCGCCGCTACCGTCTTGCAATATCGTTGAAGGTCCCGCCTGCGAGTTTGATTTCATAGATGAGGAGACATGGCACAGCTGGTCCCCCAAGGTCGGGGCCACTTATTACATAAGCGGCGAAGCCAACGTTTACGGACACTGGACCAGAGGATTCCGCTCCGGAGGCTACAACCTCCGCAACCTTTCGTCCGACCACTCCCCAGGACCGTACGATGAAGAGACGATCGACAGCTTCGAGACCGGATTCAAGGTCACAAAAGACCGCGGCCGTCTATACGGAGCGGTTTTCTACAACATGATTGATGACGTGCAAAGGGAAATTAACTTTCCCGATCCAGCACTCGGTATAGTTCAGTTGATCGACAACACCGCCGATGTCGAGACTTACGGCTTTGAGCTTGACGGCCTGTTCGCCATAGCGGAGAACCTGTTCCTGACCGGTTCCGTAGGGTACGTCAATCCCGAGTACACCAAAGTAAAAGCGGACCTTAATCGAGACGGAGATCTTGACGTAAAAGATCTAGATTTAGAGCTTCCCCGCGCCGCGAAGTGGACTTACAGCGTGGGACTTACCCACGACACGGGAGCAGCCAGTTGGGGGCGGATGACGTCCCGAATAAGCTACGCTTATCGTGACAAGTCATACTTCACCGATGACAACAGAGGCTATATCCTGGAGCAGAACATCCTCGACGCGGGAATTGACATAATCCCCGCAAACGGCCGGTTCTCAATCGGTCTTTACGGCAAGAACCTGCTTGACGAAGTCAAGCATGGGGGCGACAGCACGCTGCCCAGCACCTTGGGCCTTCCACCTCTGTCGGCACCTCTTGGCGGCACGTTCTCACCGCTTGCGAAAGGCAGAATCTTCGGAGTTCAACTGACCTACCGGCACAAGAGCTGACGCACCGGCAATTGCGCCCCAGGGCGATTATGAGTGCCCGCAGTAGCGGTGGGTGAAACGAGAATTCCCAGGCGGAAATTCCTTCTCCACCCCCTAGGCGTTTTCGCGTCTTTAGAAAATTTTTCAATCCCGGATACTGCTGTCTTCTTTTCGGCCCCGAAATCCGAATTCTCATATATGATTATCCCTGAGTGTTGTAATAAAAACCCCGGTTGCTATATAATGTTTTTTTTCGCAGAAAGGAGTTTTTCATGAACAGTTCAGCCCAAAGGGCGGAAATACTGGTTGAAGCCCTTCCGTACATAGAGGCGTTTCACGGCAAAACCGTAGTGGTCAAGTACGGGGGGAGCGTTGCCAACGAAGATCTCGCGAATTTTGTGCGCGACCTGACGCTCATGAAGTACGTCGGGATAAAACCGGTGGTGGTGCACGGGGGCGGCCCACAGATCCAAGAGCATCTCGACAAGCTGGGAATAGAATCCGACTTCGTCGCCGGGCTTCGAGTTACCGACGAGCGGGTAATGGAAGTGGTCGAGATGGTGCTCGTCGGAAAAATAAACCAGCAGATCGTAACGTCGATAAATAAACACCAGATGGAAACGGTAGGACTTTCGGGGAAGGAAGGAAAGCTCATAAAAGCGAAAAAATTCGACCTGCAGAAATTCGCCGCCACACACAAGATAGACATTCCCGAGGACTCGGACCTGGGGTATGTGGGAGAGGTTCTTGAGGTCAATCCCGAGGTAATCAAAATGCTTGAAGGCAAAGACATAATCCCGATAATAGCCCCCATAGGCGCTGGGGAAGACGGAACCACCTATAACATAAACGCGGACCATGCGGCGGGAAAAATAGCCGGTGCGCTTCGCGCCGCAAAGCTCATACTGCTGACAAACGTGGACGGTATCCTCGACAAAAAAGATAAACTCATATCTTCTGTAACGAAAAAACAGGCCGCAAAATTTATCCGCAACGGAACGATAAACAGCGGAATGATCCCGAAGGTGATGTGCGCGCTTGAGGCCCTGGAAGAAGGAGTCGGCAAGGTGCACATAATAAACGGGACAATAAAAAGGGCTTTGATACTCGAACTTCTTACCGATTCCGGAATAGGAACGGAGATAACCCTTTGAGGTCAGGGGAAATGGAAGATCCGCGGGCAAAATACCTGATGGAGACCTACAGCCGTCTTCCCATAACAATGAAGAAGGGTAGCGGTTCGTGGCTCTGGGACACGGAAGGCAAAAAATATCTTGACTACACAACCGGAATAGCGGTTAACAACCTCGGGCACTGCCACCCGAAGATCAAAGACGCCATAACATCCCAAGCTGCAACCCTGATTCACACTTCGAACCTGTTTAACATAGAGAACCAGAGCGCACTCGCGGAGATGCTCATATCAAACTCCTTTGCCAACAGGGTTTTTTTCTGCAACAGCGGAACAGAAGCAGTTGAAGGCTCGATAAAGCTCGCAAGGAGGTGGGGAGCGCAAAACGGCGGGAGATTCGCAATCATCTCAACCGAAGGGGCATTTCACGGAAGGACCTTCGGGGCTCTTAGCGCCACGGGATCTGAAAAATACAGGGAGGGATTTTCTCCTTTTCTTGAGGGATTTCACTTCGCTCCCTACGCGGACCCCGACGCGATCGCCCGCCTAGCCGCCGAGACGGACCCCTGTGCAGTGATTCTCGAACCGGTGCAGGGAGAAAACGGTGTCATCGTTCCGCCGGCTGGATACCTAAAGCAAGTAAGGGAGATATGCGGGAAAAACGACATGCTGCTCATACTCGATGAAATCCAGGTCGGAATGGGGAGGACGGGAAAACTGTTCGCCTACGAGCACGAGGATGTAAAGCCAGACATAGTCGCACTCGCAAAGGCCCTGGGCGGCGGTGTGCCGTGCGGAGCGGTTCTGGCCACAGAAGACGTGGCAAAACACTTCACTCCCGGGGCCCACGGAAGCACTTTCGGCGGGAACCCCCTGGCCGCCGGGGCGGCCTGCGCCACGATCGAAACGATACTCGAAGAAAACCTGCCCGAGAGAGCGGGCAAGCTCGGAGACTATTTCCTCGAGAAGCTTGAAGAGATACGGCAAAAGCATCCTAAGTACATAAAGGACGTAAGGGGAAAAGGGCTTATAATCGGGGTTGAGTTCTCAGACAAGGATTTCGCGCAGAACTGTTTTTCGGTTTCAGTTAAAAACGGGCTTCTGGTTATCCTTACTGTTGAGCGCGTGTTTCGGATTCTCCCTCCGCTTAACACAAACGAGGAAGAGATTGACTTTGCCATCGCCGTAATAATGAAATCTATTGAGGAGGTAGTTTCTAGTGGGTAGGAATCTTCTTGCTGTCTCAGACCTTGAAAAAAACGAGATCAGGGAAATAATCCGCCGCGCAGGCGAACTCAAGGAACTTAAAAAACAGGGTGAAAGCCCCAGAAGCCTTGAGGGCATGTCGGTAGGTCTTCTTTTTGAAAAACAGTCGACCAGAACGAGGCTTTCCTTTGAAGCAGGCCTTTTCGATCTGGGCGCCCAGGCGATTTACATGAATCCGGCGGATACCCAGCTTGGAAGAGGGGAGACCATAGCCGACACGGCGAAGATCCTTTCCTCTTACCTTGACGGGATAATAATAAGAACCTACGGACAGGAAAAAGCCTCTGAACTCGCGGAGAACTCGACAGTCCCCGTGATAAACGCCCTTACAGACCTTGAACATCCAACGCAGATAATCTCCGATCTTTTTTCAATCTCGGAGCAGGGAATAAGTCCCGAGAAGTTCAAGCTTGCTTTTCTCGGCGACGGAAACAATATCGCCAATTCCTTCGTGGCCGCCTCTGCGATAATGGGCTTTGACCTTTCAATTGCAGTTCCCCCGGGATATGAGCCCAACCCGACGATTATGGACGAGGCCACGGAACACGGAAACTCGGAAATTGAAGTCACCCACGACCCCGCCTCCGCAGTAAGAAACGCCGACGTGATCTATACCGACGTCTGGATAAGCATGGGGGAGGAGGGAAAGGGCACCGAGGTTTTCAGGCCTTTTCAGGTAAACAAGAAACTTCTTTCCTCCTGCCGCAAAAAGCCCCTTATAATGCACTGTCTTCCGGCTCACAGAGGAGAAGAGATAACCGCGGGAGTAATGGACGGTCCAAGCTGCATCGCCTTCACTCAGGCCGAGAACAAACTTCACGCGGGAAAGGCCATACTCGAATTCTGTCTTCAGGATTAGCTGGATAAGACTTCAGCCGCAGGGTCCAGCCGGGCAAATCCGCAGGTCATACTAGCGCAGAAACTCCTTTATGTTACGCGCGGCCTGCCTTGTCATTCCCTTGACGGAGGCAAGTTCCTCGGCGGTCGCCCCTTTTATCTTCTCCACGCTTCCGAAGTGGTTAAGAAGCAGGAGCTTCCTTTTTTTCCCTATGCCCGGAACGCCGTCCATCTGCGAAGTCAAAGTCTTGTCCTTCCTCAATTCCCTGTGATACGTAATCGCAAAACGGTGAGCCTCGTCCCTTACTCTCATCAAGAAGTAGATGCCCTTTTTGTTGGAAGAGAAATCGCAGGGCTCACCCTTTCCGTGTGCGTAAATCCTGTCAATTCCTGTTCGTCCTTCAGTCTTCGCTATCGAGGCAAGATCAACTTCGTTTTCCACACCGCAATCCCGAAGCGCCGCATGGGCGGCATTCAGCTGTCCCTTGCCCCCGTCTATAAGAATAAGATCCGGAAGCTCCCAGTTGTCCTCGGCAGCCCGAAGGGCTCTTCTGTAGACAACCTCGTACATCGACCGGAAATCATCCTGGCCCGAAGTGGCCGTGATCCTGTACCTTCTGTACCTGTCCCGCTCAGGCCTCGCGTTTCGGAACCTCACAAGCGAAGCAACTGTCTGGCGCCCCTGGATGTTCGATATGTCAAAACATTCTATTGCATAGGGAATCCGTTTTATTCCGGCCGACTTTCTTATGCCTCGAAGAAGTGTGCCCTGCTTGGCTTTTTCTTCGGCTTTTCTCGAGAAACTCTCCCGCGCGTTTTTCATCGCGAAGCGCACAAGCTCGCTTTTGGGCCCCCTGCTGGGAGTTTCGAGGTAAACCCGCTTCCCTCTTTTCCCGGCAAGCCACTCCGAGTACCCATCGCGGTCCCTTATGGGAAGGGGGAGCAGTATTCTTTTGGGAACGTAGTGGTCTGAGAAATAAAACCTGCCGAGAAACTCCCTCACACACTCTGCCTCATCGCCGTGGGGACTCCTTACGGAGAAATCGAGCTTGTCGACCACGGAACCTCCCCTCGAGAGCAGAACGGTAAACTCATACTGCTGCGAGTCCCGGTAAAAACCCACTACGTCCATGTCTTCAAACCTTGAGGAAGTAACCTTTTCTATCTCGGCGTTTTCCCGCAGGCTCACGAGCTGATCGCGGTAATAGGCCGCATTTTCATACCTGCCCTCCTCCGATGCTTTCTCCATCATCTCCCTTATCATTCTCACGAGTTTTTTTCTCTCCCCCCGAAGAAACGACGTCGCCTGACGCACGAGCTCTCCGTACTCCTCCTCAGAGATCTTGCCCGCGCACGGTCCCGAGCAAAGCTTCATGAAGTAGTTAAGGCAGGGGCGGGTCCTGTGTCTTTCGAACTTGGCCTGCGTGCAGTCCCTCAGGGGAAACAGCCTGTGGACGAGGCTTACGGTGTTTTTCAGAAATTTCCCGGAGGCAAACGGACCGAAGTAAAGCGCCCCGTCATCCCGTATTCTCCTCGTGCGCGAAAGCCTGGGGAACTTATCTCCCACGGAGAGACGAAGGGAAGAGAAAGTCTTGTCGTCCTTAAGCCGTATGTTGTACTTAGGCTTGTGGCGCTTTATAAGTGAATTTTCGATGAAAAGGGCTTCGCTCTCCCCTTCGGTAACCACGTAGTCGATAGAGTCGACTTCTTTTACGAGGTAGGGAATCTGTCCTCTATCGCTTCCCCTCTGGAAATAGGACATTACGCGGGCGCGGAGATTTTTAGCCTTGCCTATGTAAACAGGGGCGCCGCTCGAGCCTTTCATTATGTAAACCCCGGTTGTGGAGGGAAAAGACTCGGAAAGCTCAAGAATTTTTTCACACATAAGATACAAAAATCAGAAGCCGCAATATGTCAAGGTCCTTGCCACTGGTCTTCTGATTCCTCAATTAAGTAATTCAGGCGGGACAGCCTTTTAATAATTTCAAGACAGCTGCTGGGATGTTTTATCTGTTTTTTTCAGTTCGATTAAAACCACTGAAACCGTAATCAGCGTATTGATGGAAAGCAGTATCAAATCCGTGCGTAAACCCATTATCATTTTCGGTACGAGTCCAAAAAGCGACATTAAAAACACAATTAAGCTGACAGCCGTAACAGCTGGGATTAAGGTGCCGAAGCTTCTTCCTTTGCACAGAATTGAGGTAAGAATCATAGGTGCCATGAGAGCAGTACCCATGAATCCCGCAACAGCAAGAGATATAATTCCCTGAGAGCTCTTCATAGCAACAACGAAAGAAGCTACGCAAAATACCAGTATAACCATCTTCACGAAAACAATAGGAGATACTTTTAACTTCCTGCTAAACTTGCCAAGAGCATTGTTGATTTCAGATCCAAGAGCGAAAAACTGAGAATCGGATGTGGACATAGCTGCCGCCAGGATGCCTATCAAGGCAACGGCACCCACAACAGGATTCTGTTCAAGTATCAGTTTGCCAATGAACTCCGGACCCGTTTTAGCCGGTATTGCAATTGCACCGTATAAACCAATTATAAGCCCTGCTATAAGAAGCAGAAAGGTGAAAGACGCATGCAAAACCGGAATTTTGCGTCTCTCGTTCAAACCCTTCAGAATGCTGAGCCTCGAGGTCAACTGAGGTTGCGACACAGGTAGCAGCACAATTGATATAAATCCCGCAATAAGCCACTGAACCGATAACAACCCCTTGGGGCCTGGAGTAGATAACAGCGCAGGTTCCTCCGCCGCTACGGCCTGAACTAATTTTCCAAGACCTCCAAAGTTATCCAAAACAATGAATGCCATTATCCATATAACGGTAAACAGCACAATTCCCTGAAGTGAATCACAGTACATAATACCCCTGAGTCCTCCTATGGAAGAGTAGAGATACATAAGAAACAGTATAATGACAGCCCAACCCCACTGGGGAACTTCATAGGGAACAATGTGGGCCAGAATGCCTGACGCTCCCTTTATTTGAATTGCTATGTAGGGAACGAGAAATATGACAAGGCCCAGAATATACACGAAAACTCCACGGGAACTAAAAGTTTCACGCAGCAGGTCCGATATGCTCCGAAAATCCGTTGAAGCGATCCTTTCCCTTAATTTGAGTGAGAGCCAAAGCGTGAAAACGGCTAAAGCCATATCGGTAACGCCAAGGAATATCCATGTTCCCACGCCGTGTACGCGGAAGAAATTGGGCATCCCTATCAATATGAATGTACTATAGAGGGTAGCAAAAAAGGTTAAGAAGCCAATTATAGTTCCAAGACTGCCGCCCGCGAGAAGGAATTGGTACTCATCCCCTTTGTTTTTCCTGTTTCCTATGACAGCAAGGGATATCAACACTGCAAGATATACCAGTGCAACTGCAACAAATGCCATTCCCCTGTTCATGTCTATTTCTTCCTCTTATATAAGCAGACTACCCTTGGTCACCGGACGTAAGCATTGCCAAAACAAGCAGCACATATATGCAGAGTGATATTCCCAACCCAGCCCAGAGAGTCCTAGGAAGTCCCAGAAAATATGGCTCCGCCACTCCATAGGGGATTACCAGAGGAGTGAAAGACACCGCTGACAAAATAGATACCACCACCCCAAAGAATATCCATCGATTCTTATTATTCATATCTAAGACACAACTGCCTATTGAGGTTAGATTTTCTGAAGAAACCAACCTGCTAAATCTACAAGAAAGTGCCAAACAGATTAAAGCTAACTATAAATTTCTTTATAATTATAGATAAGTTAATATGCCGATAACCTTTTCATATGTAAATACCGCTTGTTAATAGCAAATGGAATTATCTTCTTTTATAGCATGCGGGTTGTCCGCTTTTGCTTTCTTCATATGAACCTCCCAGGGCGCAGCCGAAGAGGGTGATATGAAGCTGCGGTGCCTGCCCACGTTAATCTCCGGCCTGTTTGCTCCTCCTTTGTTTTTCAACCTGCCTTCCCTGTCATATTTACCCAATTTGCGCTTCTTCCTCCTCGGGAGCCACCATGGAGCGCCTAGTGAGTTAAATTCCCCGGATCTGAATTCCATATGGACTTTGCGGGCGCAAAAGTTCAAACACAAAACTCTGTTGCGACGGGGGAGAAAATATGCAAGGCGAGAGCAAAAGCTCCGATTCCTCTATATATCAAGTTCTTTGCCTTTCGTTTCAGGAAGGATAAAAGCGACAAACGCACCGGCGAGGGCAAAAACCGAAATGGTAACAAGCGCCGGGCCGTAACCTTGAATTTCCGCCACGTAGCCCACGAGAGGCGGTGTGAAAGCCGCCACCCCCCTTCCTACGTTATAGCAGAAACCCTGGGCGGTGGCTCTCGCTCTGGTCGGGAACAGTTCGGAGAATATTGCCCCGAATCCCGAATAGAAACCAGTCCCGAAGAACCCTACCAGCAGACCGAGTATAAGGACCTGTTTAACGGTGGTTGCGTGTCCGAAGAAATAAACCAGCACGGCCATTATCAGCAGGTACGAGATGAAGACTGGCCGTCTCCCTAACCTGTCGCTTATCCAGCCGAAAGTGTTACATCCAAAGAAAGCCCCAAGGCTAAGCGGCACTATCCATATAAATCCCTCCATCCCGAATCCGACTCCCCCCTCTTCCATGGGTCTTGCAAGAAACTGAGGAACCCAGAACATCAGACCCCAGTAAGCGATCATGCAAAAGCTCGTAAGAAAGGTGGACATTACTGTGTAACGCAGAAGCTCTCCCTTGAATATCTGGTTCAGGGTAAACTCCTGACCCCCGGCATCGAGTTTCTTCTCTTTTCTCATCCGGGAGGTCTTCCGCCATATCTCCGGTTCAGCCAGATTGCGCCTTATGTAGAAAATCAGAAGCAGCGGGACTGCCCCAACAAGAAAAAGTATTCTCCATCCCAGTTCAACTTCGAAACGTGGGAGTATCAAGGCGGCAAGAAGCGCGATCAATAGGTAACCGACTGACCATCCGCTCTGCACCATACCGATAGCCTTTCCCCTGTGTTCCTTCGGCCACGTTTCCGCGACAAGCGTTTTTCCCGAAGCCCACTGGCCTCCCATGCCGAGGCCCAAAAGCACGCTGCACACGATAAGAAATATAATGTTGGGAGAAAATGCGCTGAGACCGGCGAAAAAAGAGTAGCAAAGTATAGTCAGGGTAATGGCCTTTACCCTTCCGGCATAATCCGAAACTATACCGAAAAGAATCCCGCCGAAAGCGGTAGAAAAAAGCACTACTGAAAAAATCCCCCCGACAGCTTTGGGAGATAAACTGAAAACTTCCGCGATGCTTACTGCCGCGAAGGTGAAAAGCAGAATGTCCATAGCGCCGAATGTCCATCCCGAAAAGGTCACCCCGAAGATCTTCCACTGCTCCGGGGTTATGTCGGCCATCCAGGCGAATATCCCTTTTCTGCTTGCGAGGCCAGGAGAGTCAGATTCCAGCTTGTTGTCCGTCATTTCCGTTTTTTCCGTGAACCAGAGTTCCGAATCCCGCTAAGAGAACCGGGAGAGAAAAGATCATACTTTGACGCCCATGAATCAGAGCATTCTAATTGTATTTTAATGAGTGCGGAAGAATAATCAAAATACGCCATTCAGTTCGGCCCAACCGACGATTGTTCCCCAAAAGTCTCTTCCCTTGCCTTACTTGATACTTATATTGGCATGCGTTACGATTTCAGTTCATCATGAAAACCGACACCCTTTACCTCGAAACCTACGGCTGCCAGATGAACGAGTACGACTCGGACAGGATACAGAACGCGCTGGGAGCCAGCATCACCGCCAACCCGAAGGAAGCGGACATAGTAATCGTTAACACCTGCGCCATAAGGGAAAAAGCCGACCAGAAGGCGCTCAGCAGCCTGGGGAGATTCAAACACCTTAAGGCGAAAAACCCGGAGCTTATAGTAGGGGTGTCGGGGTGCGTGGCACAGCTCTACGGAGAAGAACTGATCCGCAGGATGCCACACCTTGATTTCGTGCTCGGGCCCCGGGCGATACCCGGACTCCCGCGGCTCATAGAAGAAATAAGGGAGAAAAAATCAAGGCCCGTCGAAACGTCCTTCGACGTGGAGGAGCCATTTGATGTCCTTCCATACCACCAGGAAGGAAAACCCACCGCGTTTGTGTCCATACAGCAGGGGTGCAACAAAAAATGCGCTTACTGCATAGTGCCCACCGTGAGAGGGTCGGAAGTAAACAGGCCGGTTGAGGACATAATCACTGAAGCACGGTACCTGATCGCAAAAGGCGTGAAGGAGATAACCCTGATAGGACAGACGGTTAACTCCTGGAAGCTTGGAGGGCTCAAGTTCGGGGACCTGCTGCGCGCCCTCGGGGAACTTGAGGGTCTTGAGAGAATAAGGTTCACGACCTCTTACCCGAGAGACATAACGAAGAAGATGGTGGAGGCCATGGCCGAGGTGCCGAAGGTGTGCAGCCACATCCACCTGCCCGTGCAGTCGGGCTCGGACAGGGTGCTTCGGCTCATGAACAGGACCTACACCAGAAGCTGGTACACAGACTCGGTGAACAGGCTCCGCGACGCCATGCCGGACATAGCGGTATCTTCTGATATAATAGTAGGGTTCCCTGGGGAAACCGAAGATGACTTCGAGCAGACGATGAGCCTTGTCGGGGAAGTTGGGTTCGACAGTTCCTTCTCGTTTAAGTACTCGCCGCGTCCCGGAACGGTTGGGGAGGAGCTTTGGAAGTCAGATGAAAGGGTGGAAGACTCGACAGCCGGCGAGAGGCTCGCGCGACTTCAGGAATACCAGCGGGAAATTACCCTCGCGAAAAACATTGAGAGGGTGGGAGAGTCCGAGAGGGTGCTGGTTGAGGAGGAAAGCAGAAACGACTCCTCTTGGCTCTCCGGGAGAACGGAGCATAACAGGATAGTCAATTTCCCCGGGGGGAAGGAGCTTATCGGAGAGATGGTGGACGTAAGGATAACCGAGGGACTTGCGAATTCGCTTAGAGGACAATATCCGAATTAAAGGGAGGAGAGAAAATGTTTCTTGAGATGAAGGTTTCCTGCATAGTTGCCGACCCGTTTACCGACATGCCCGTAGTCATTCTAAACGACGAGGAGGGAGAGAGAAGTCTTCCGCTCTGGGTGGGATTTGAAGAGGCAAGCGCGATAGCCATGGAGATCAAAAAAACTCCGAGACCGAGACCCCTCACCCACGATCTTCTGAAAAACGTAATCGCCGCCACGGGCTACGAAGTCACTGAAATCCAGATTACCGAGCTTCGGGAAAACACCTTTTACGCGCGTCTTCGCATAAAAAAAGACGGAGAGGAGCTCCTGGTTGACTCCCGCCCCAGCGATGCCATAGCGATAGCGCTTAGAACAGGGTGTCGCATCATGGTTGACGAAGAGGTGATAAAAGCCTCCCTGAGCGTAAAGGTCGGAGATAAGGATCAAAGCGCGGGCGATATCCTCGAAGACATACCGGCTGAGGATTTCGGAAAGTACAAGATGTGATCAGCGGTTGCGGCGCATATATTCCTCAAGGAATTTCCCGTCTCCCTCAATCACGTCGAAAACCTCCCCGCAGTGGTCGCACTCTATGTTGACCCGCTTCGCCGGGTAGCTTATCCCGCAACTCATAACGAACCAGCCGAAAAGAGAGTACCTCTGCTTCGGAACCACCCATGGGTCCCCTATAGAGTACCCGCAGGTACAGACCATGGTTTCCCGTTCAGGAAGGCTCATACATAAACCATGCGGGCGCAGATCTCAACTCCCACTCTAAATGCCGTGGTAACCCTCTTCTCCGTGATCCGTTATGTCAAGACCCATTCTCTCTTCATCCTCATCGACCCTGAGACCTACGAGCATGTCAACAATCTTGAGCACGATATAGCTCACTATGGCGGTGTAGATGACCGCGAAGACGCCCCCGTAAATCTGTACGCCGAGCTGCGCGCCTATGTCTAGGTCCGCGATCGACCCGCCGTAAGACGTCGACGCGAAAACCGCAACCAGTATGATTCCGACAAGACCTCCGACTCCGTGGACTCCCACGACGTCAAGCGCATCGTCATAGCTGAAACGGAACTTTATATAAGTGGCCGCTATGTAAGCCAGTATGGAAGATACGGCTCCTATGACTATGGCTCCAAGCGGTCCCACTGTGCCCGACGCGGGAGTTATGGCGGCAAGACCCGCGATGGCTCCCGTTGCGAAACCCAAGGCGCTGGGCTTGCCCGATCTTACGCTTTCCAGGAATATCCAGGTGAGAGCGGCAACGCACGGAGAAATCTGGGTCACGACGACCGCCATGGCCGCCTGTCCCCCCGACGCGAGAGCGCTTCCACCATTGAATCCGAACCATCCGACCCAGAGCATCGCGGTGCCAATCATCGTAAGAGTGAGGTTGTGCGGAAGTGCAATCTGGTTTGGATAGCCCCTTCTAGCGCCGATCATTACCGCCGCCACCAGAGCCGCAGTACCCGCCGTGATGTGAACTACTATTCCTCCGGCGAAGTCGATCACCCCCTTGTCTCCAAGGAAGGAACCTTCCCCTCCCCAGACCATGTGCGCGATTGGGAAGTAACAGAATATCACCCACAGTCCGGTAAACAGAAGCATCGCCGAGAACTTCATTCTCTCCGCAAACGATCCGATTATAAGTGCTGGAGTGATGATCGCGAAGGTAAGCTGAAAGGCGAAGAACAGAACTTCGGGAATTGTTCCCGAAAGAGTGTCAACGCCCACTCCGTTTAGGAAGGCCTTTGAAAAACCTCCCACAAAGGCGTTCGTCCCGATTTCTCCCGCTACCATGCCGGTGGTGTCGAAAGCCATGCTGTAACCGAAAACGGTCCATATAACCGTTACGACCGCAGTAATCGAAAAACACTGCATAAGCACAGAAAGAACGTTCTTCTTGCCGACAAGGCCCCCGTAGAAAAGCGCAAGACCGGGAATAGTCATGAAAAGAACAAGCGCGGTTGAAGTCAGTATCCAGGCGGTATCACCCGTATCAAGTTCGCTCGCCGAAGCGGGGTCGGTAAAAGAAAAAAAAACAAAAAAGAAAACCAAAAGCGAAAGCGTTTTTTTGAAACTCATCGCACACTCTCCTCCTCTTAATTCCGTGTTCTAACCCGGTAAGTATATCACATAATGGCAAAAACCTGATTTCAGAGATACTTATCCAGTCTGCGAATTTGCTCCGGGGAAAGTCTCCACCCCGAAGCCCCGCAGTTATCAACCGTTTTAGCAACCGAGTCCGCCTTTGGAATGGCGATTACATTCTCCTGGCAGACACACCAGTTGAGGGCAACCTGTGCCTTCGTTTTGCCCGTCTCAGCCGCTATCTGGGACAAAGCACTGCCGTGGCGGGACCGGCAGAGCCTTCCGGCGTCAAGCGGAGTGTAGGCCATCACGGTGATGCCGTTATCCAGGCAGTAGGGAAGCAGTTCTTTTTCTATATCCCTTGATCTGAGGTTGTAGAGCACCTGGTTTGAGACTATCGGATAGTTGGGAAAATAGTGCTGTGCCTCGCGCATCTGCCTTACCGAAAAATTGCTCACCCCCACATAGCTCACGCATCCGCGGTCAACCAGTTTCTCAAGCGCGCTCATAGTCTCGTCTATAGGGTAGAGGGGATTCGGCCAGTGTATCTGGTAAAGATCTATGCAGTCCGTGCGAAGCTTTTCGAGACTGGCTTCGCAGGACCTAAGCACGCTGTCGTGGGCCAGGTTCCTTCCCGAAACCTTGGTGGCTATAATAACCTCATCCCTGAAGGGCATGACGGCCTCGCCGACTATATCTTCCGTATAGTAGCCCTCGGCGGTGTCTATGAGCGACGCCCCGAGTTCTATTCCCGCTCTTAGAGGTTCGACTCCTCCCTTGTAGCCCCACGTGCCAAGCCCGATCTCGGGAACGAAAACCTCAGTGTTTCCCAGCCTCTTGAGATTCATCCCACCAAGTCCCTAATGCTCTGCGCCGCGAAGTGATTCGTCTGAGTGGATGAGCTTGTAAAGTGCCTATGAACTCGACAAAATACTTTTTCATTGGAAACCCTTCGTCGATACGCTTTTCTGTCCGCCGCGCGGAAAGCTCCGAGAGCCTCTTACTGCGGAATCCTTTTTCCGTAACCGTCCAGATGAAAGACCTCGTCCGGACTTTTCCTCAGCTTCCCGGTAGCAACCCGCCTTTTGTCAAAGTAACCGAACGGGAGCACCGTAAGGACATCCAGTTCATCCGGCACTCCTAGATGCTTTTTAAGCTCTTCTTTTTCTATCCTTCCTATCCAGCAGGATCCGAGTCCGTGGCTCCATGCCACTAAAACCATGTTCTGCGCCGCCCTGGTGCCGTCGATCTGGTGCCACTTGCTTTGCGGATCCACCAGAAGCACCACCGCAAAAGCCACCTGGACTATGAAGCTCCCGCTGGTGCAGTATCTTCCCATTTCCCGGAGTATCGCCGGATCCCTTATGAGAACAAATTCCCAAGGCTGATTATTGTGGGCACTCGGAGACAGCCTGCCCGCCTCCATGACTTCCATGATGACTTCGTCCGGAACTTCCCCGTCTATGTAGCTTCTTACGGAACTGAGGGATCTTACGCACTCGTAAACATTCATAACCGCCTCCACCTGCGAAATTGATTGAAGTTAGTATACCGACTTTGACCGCGCGGCTGAACAGAAAGCCACTCCCGGGAACACCCTCCATTCCCTACGTCCACACAAGCTCGGATTTCCCCCTGGTAAGAGAGGCAACTTTCTCCTCAAGGCTCCCGGCGACGTTAATGGGCGCCGCGAAACCGAAGCGGACATCCTCCGCGCGCTCGACGCTCGTTATGGTAACTCCCGCTTTTTCAAACAGGACCCGTATCGAGTTTTCATGGGCGTAGGAAAAGACCAGGTGTCCCTCCCGCACGGGAACGTGCTCTCTTAGCTCAAGTTCCCCGAGGGCCGCTCGCAGACAGTCCGTGTACGCTCTCAGAAGCCCGCCGGGACCAAGCTTCACCCCTCCGAAATACCGGCTCACTACTGCCGCTATCTCCCCTATGCCGCTGTGCTCCAAAAGAGTGAGCATGGGCCGCCCCGCAGTTCCCGAGACCTCCCCGTCGTCGCCGAAGCCGATATTGTCCCCTCCGGGAGCGCAAGCCAGAAACGCATAGCAGTTATGGCTCGCCGCAGGATGAAGGTTCCTCACGCTCTCTATGAAGTCTTCGGCTTCCCGCCTTGTGGCGGCCCTGCCAACGGTAGCCACGAACCTGCTTTTTTTTATAACCCTCTGCTCAGTCGCAACTCCCGCGGGAACCTTGTAGGAAATATCTTCCACGCTCTTTGCCTCCGCCCGAAAAAAATACCCTATCCACCTCCGTGCGGGCAAAAGCCGCCCACACACAGCGGATTACCTTCTCCGGGTTTTTCACTGTATAATGATTCCCGGCGGCCGCACGCGCCGCCCAGATTTTAGAATTCGCTTTTTATCCTAATCAGGACCGTGGCCGGGCAGCCGCCGGGTTTTTCGGTCCGGAAAAATTATTTAACGTATACAGTTGGTAAAAAAAACAAGCATCTCCTCCCTCATTCTGCACTACAGGTACTCATTTCTAACGGGTATCGCCTCCCTTACTCTGGTGGACATGGCCCAGCTTTCGGTCCCCATAGTAATCCAGTGGATAATAGACGAGCTTACCCTGCAGAGCGCGGATTTTTCCCTCATAACCAAGTACTCGCTCTACATACTCGGCCTCGGGCTTTTCATGGCGTTTTTCCGCCTCGGCTGGCGGTATTTCATAATGGGCGGGGCGAGAAAAATAGAGTATTCGCTCAGAAACGACTTCTTCGACCACCTCCAGAAGCTTAATTTTGACTTTTTCTCGGGAAGAAAGGTCGGCGACCTGATGGCGCACACTGTAAACGACATAGAAACCCTCAAGTTCTCCTGCGGCCTCGGGCTACTCATAGCGTACGACGGATTATTCCTGTTTTTCTTCATCTTCGGCGCGATGATTTACATTTCGCCGGAGATGGCCTTCTATGCGTTTTTGCCGTTTCCCGCGCTTGCCGTCTTCGTATACAAGTTCGGAAACATGATAGAGGAAAGGTTCCAGCGCTCCCAGGATTCCTTCTCGGAACTCACCGAAAGCGCGAGGAAGCCGGTCTCGGGAATCAAGGTGGTAAAGGCGTTCGGTCTTGAGGGGGCCGAGGGACGGGATTTTGACCGCGCGAGCGCGGATTACCTTGAAAAAAACGTACGCCTCGTGAAAATCCGGGCGGCCTTCCAGCCGTTTATATACTTCGTGCCCTCGCTAGCAATGGCCCTGTTTCTTTTCTTCGGCGGAGCAGGAGCGATCGGCACCGAAATAACCTTGGGGGAGTTCTCCGCCATACTCATCTACCTCATGATGCTCGTTTGGCCCATGATGGCCATGGGGTGGGCAATCGATCTTCTAAAAAGGGGAAACGCCTCGATAAACCGGCTGAACGACATTTTCGCGGTCGAGTCAAAAAACGCAGCCCAGGCAGGGGAGAAAGATTATGAACTCAAGGGAGACATAAAATTCTCCGGGGTTTCCTTCTCCTACGGCTCCACCCCGGCTCTGCGCGATGTTGACCTCCACATACCCCGCGGAGCGACCCTGGGAATAACAGGGCTTGTGGGCTCCGGAAAAACCACGCTGATGAAGCTGCTCATGAAAATCCACGAGCCCGGATCGGGCGCAATAGCGATCGACGGGATCAACATAGGGGGCATATCGAGAAAAAGCCTCCAGGAGACCATCGTTTACGTGCCGCAGGAAATAACCGTGTTCAGTGGAACGGTTTATGACAACATCACCTTCATAAACCCGAACATAACCCGCGAGCAGGTAGAACAGGCCGCCAAAACGGCGGGGATATACGAACAGATAACGGAATTTCAGCAAGGATTCGATACCGTGGTGGGAGAACGGGGACTCAGCCTCTCGGGAGGGCAGAGACAACGCCTGGCCATAGCGAGAGCCCTGGTGCTCAATCCCGAGGTCCTGATACTCGATGACGTGCTTTCCTCCCTTGATCCGCAGACGGAGAACACCGTCATAACAAACGTAATAGAGGCAATGCGCGGGCGCACGGTGGTGATAATCTCAAACAGGATATCCTCAGTAACGGGGCTCTCGCGAATTGCGGTCATGAAAGACGGACAGATAATCGAAAGCGGGGGACGGGGGGAACTCGTGGAGCAACGCGGAGTTTACTATGCGCTTGAAAAACTGCAGTCGGCCTAAGGAAAACAGATGAGCGACTTGGAGAGAAGCAGAAAATCAACTTACGATCTTAAGATACTGAGGTGGATTCTGGGATTTCTGGGAAAGTACCGCGGTTACTTCGCCCTGTCGCTTATTCTGATGATGGCTACCGCGGCACTTGAAATCACGGTTCCCTATCTCATCAAAGTCGCGGTCGACGACTATATCTATCCCACCTGGAGCAGGGCGGAGGGAGAAAAAGAAACGGAGCGGATGCTCTCGGGACTCGGGACAGAAGCCACGCTTGCCCTTGCGGAAGGAGGGTTCCTGGTCGATTTTTCAAAGCTCTCTTCTTCGGAAAAAGACAGAATCGAGCGCTCGGGCATTGAGTTCTCCGAGATAAAATACATCGTGGTCGACCCCGGGGAATTCGAAGGGGACCAAAAACAGGAGGTTCTGGGAATAATAGCCCGAAACGCCTCCCTGTTCGAGATGGCCCAGGGGATTGCGTTTGTGCCTCACTCAGACCTCGGCTCCCTCGGCAAGGAGGAGGTGTCGCTTCTTCGCTCAAAACAGACAAAAAGGCTCGGGACCCTGGCCCTCTACGTGGTTTTATCCGTGATCGGAATTTTCGTCTTCACCTGGGCCTTTACCTACATTCTTCACTGCTCGGGCCAAAAAATAATGCATGACATGCGAAACCACACCCTCTCCCACATACTCTCCCTTCCCCAGCAGTACTTCGACCGAAACCCCGTGGGCAGAATAACCACCCGGGTCACAAACGACGTAAACGCCATAAACGAGATGTACACCTCCGTTCTCATACATTTCATAAAGGACATCATAATCATAATCGGCACCCTGGTGATCATGTTCAGGATGAACGTCGGGCTCACGCTTATAATCGTCGGGCTTACGGTGTTTCTTGCTTTCACGGTTTCCATTTTCCGGATGAAGCTTCGGCTGGTGTACAGGGAAATTCGAAGGACCATAGGCAAGCTTAACGCCTTTGTCGCCGAGAGCATGAGGGGAATAGTGCTCCTTAAGCTTTACGGAAAAGAGAAAAGCAACTTCGAGAAATTCTGGGAGGTAAACACGGAGAACTACAGGGCCAACATACAGCAACTCTGGGTCTACGTGTTTTTCCGTCCTTCAATAGAGTACGTGGGCATAGCCGCGACTGGAATAATCCTTTGGTACGGCGCAATCGGGGTTATGGACCTTGATCTCTCTCTGGGCGCCCTGCTCGCGTTTCTCTACTACGTGAGGATGATTTTCAAGCCCATACAGGAGCTCTCAGAAAAATTCAACGTCTTCCAGTCCGCCGTGGCCGCCTCGGAGAACCTCTACGACACTCTGGCTGAAAAGCCGGAGGCAAGCGGATCTATGGTGCCCGCAACAACCGAGGGTGCCCTTGAGTTCCGGGGCGTGTGGTTTTCGTATAACGAGCGGGAATGGGTGCTTAAGGACGCGTCCTTCGTAATAGGACCGGGGCAAAGCGCCGCCTTGGTGGGAATCACAGGGGCTGGAAAAACAACCATCGTTAACCTGATTCTTAAATTCTACAAACCCCAAAAGGGAGAAATCCTGTTTAACGGCGTAAACATCAAGGAACTTTCAAACCGCTACCTGCGCTCTAACGTAACTGCCATTTTCCAGGACCTGTTTCTGTTCGAAAAGGATGTCTCGGACGAAAGAGATGAGCGGGACGGCCCGGTCTCCGAGACTGAAAAACTGTCTTCCGGGCAGACCCAAGCCCGCTCGATTGAAAAAGCGGTCAGGAAAAACTCAAAGCTTCTGATAATGGACGAGGCCACCTCCCACCTGGACGGAGAAACAGAAGAAAGAATACAGGGGACTATAAGGAAAAACGCGGGCACCCAGACAAGGCTAATCATAACCCATAAGCTCTCAACCCTGAAAAACGTGGACAACGTAATAGTAATCCACAAAGGGGAAGTGGTGGAGCAGGGAACCCACGAGAAGCTCCTGGAGAACGAAAGCATCTACTACACGCTCTACGAGTTTCTAAGAAGAACCACCTCTGATCCGGATCCCCTCCCAGGCACCGGCGCTTAACACCCGACAAGCGCCTAGAACACTCCGAGAAGCTTAAGGGCCATCAGCCCGACGGCGATGACAAGCGCCACCCTTATGTACTTTTCGCCGCCCCTGACGGAGAACGTGGCGCCGAACCATCCGCCGACCGAGTTTCCCGCCGCAAGACAGATTCCTATGAACCAGCTTATGTTCCCGCTTAGAAAAAATATTAGGATCACGGGAACCGTGTAGGTAAGCACAATGATTACCTTGTGCGCGTTTACCCTGGCGAGGGAAGCTCCCATAAGGTGGTAAAGAGCCACCATTATGAAAAGCCCCACACCGACCTGGATAAAGCCGCCGTAAAACCCTATCAGTACAAGCGCCGGGTAGAGAATCCACCCCTGCCTCTCTCCGTCACGTCCGCTGAGCAGCTTGCCGAAAGAATCAATTTTAAGGAAAAAAGAGGCGCAGACGAAGATAAGCACTACGGCCAGGATCTTCTCGAAAAGCTCATCTCCAACCCGCACCGCCGCAAATGCTCCCACCAGAACGCCTGGGAGGGTAAAGGCCGCGAGCTTGATGCCGGTTTTCATGTCGGCAACGCCCTCTTTTCTAAAAGAAAGAGTCGCGAAGAAATTCTGAAACAGGATCGCCACCCTGTTTGTTCCGTTTGCGACAGTGGGATCGATTCCAAGAAATATGAGCACGGGAAGAACGATGCTGCTTCCTCCGCCCGCCATCACGTTTATCACTCCCGCCAGAGCGCCCGTGAGAAAGAGCAGGACTAAAGAAAAAAGGTCGTATTCGTACATGTTATCCGGATTTGGTCACGACAGAGATCAGGTGGATTTTCCCAGTTCTCTTGAGTGCTGATTTAATGATAACCGAAACTCTGCAAATGGCATTGGTTGCCAGGACCGTGAAAACTTGTTTTAAGAAGCAATGCTCCGGTTTATAAAAATAACGGGAGACTACATCCCTTCAGGCAACAATCACAAGAGCTTAATAACCGATTAAAAACTGCTTCTGGGTTTACAAATTTGCATTTGATGTTATATTTGTAAACAAGAAAAAAGGGGGTCAGCAATGGCAAAAAGAAATCAGCATGTCGTACCACACGGAGATAGATGGGCTGTTCGCGGCGCAGGGAGCCAGAGAGCAAGTTCAGTCCATGGAACTCAAGCAGAGGCGATTGATGTCGCACGGGCTACCGCTCGAAGACAGGGCACGGAAATGTTGATCCACGGGCGCAACGGTCAGATCAGAGAGCGCAATTCGTACGGAAACGATCCTTATCCCCCAGAGGGGTAATGGCACTCCTGCATAAAGACCCATTTTAAGCTGTCAAGAGACATCCAACTTCGCTCCATGTGGACGTCATATCCTGCAAACCAGCAGCAATGCTATTCTCCTGAACGCGCTGGGTTTGTCTTGATAAACAGCAGAGTTATAAAAACAATCTTTTCATCAGCTGGAGAAAAACCATGTTTGGAGAACGTCTGAAACTAGCGCGGAAGAAAGCCGGGTTTTCGCTACGCAAATTATCCGAGGCACTCAATGGGAATATCAGTGCCCAGTCAATCGGAAAATACGAGCGTGGCGAGATGATGCCGAGTTCCCAAATATTGATGCAGCTAACCGATGTACTTGACGTCTCGCTTGAATATCTGATGAGTGAGCAGATCGCGGAACTGAAAGAGGTTGAGTTCCGCAAACTCTCGGGCGTCACTGCAAAGAAAAAAGCGCAAGTTCAAGCTGTGGTTATAGAAAAACTCGAGCGCTATCTGGCAATTGAGGAAATCCTAGACATTGACAGTTCCTACTGGAATCAGCAGAAATTCGGCAAAAGATTTGTAGGAGAAGAAAACGAGGGGGAACTGGTAGCCGAAGACCTGCGAGAAAAATGGGAACTCGGAATTGACCCGATTCCAAATATGACCGCCCTGCTTGAAAATCACGGCATCAAGGTTGTCTTTATAGACTTGCCCAAAAATGTATCCGGTCTTACCTGCCTAGTGCGTAAATCAAATCGAAAGCTGGCTATACCGGTAATAGTGGTTAATGAAGACATGACCCTTGAACGCCGGCGCTTTACCCTTGCACACGAACTGGGCCACAGACTGTTTGACGCCGAGTCCCCCGTTGATCACGAGAAGGCGGCAAATATTTTCGCGGGCGCTTTTCTGGTTTCGAAAAATCATCTTGTCCGTGAAGTCGGCAGACGCCGCAACGCCCTGGCTTTCAAGGAATTCATACGTCTAAAACGCAGATATCGCGTCAGTGCTGCCACTTTGCTTCTACGCCTCAAGGAGGTTGACATTATAAGCCAGTCAACTCTCTCCTACGCATTCCAGACTTATGCCAAGGACTGGCGTTTCTCGGAGCCGGATCCATTGGAATCCGATGAGAACAAGTATGAACTCCCGCGCCGATTCGAACTGCTCTGCTATAGGGCTTTGGCGGAAAAACTGATCTCGCCAAGCAAAGCCTGTGAACTTTTGCAACGTCCCTTGGATGAAATCGCGCAGGCCATTAAGGGACCAAGCTATTAATGCGCTCGGTAATCTTTGATTCTTCCTGCCTTATTGATATGCACAAAGGCAGATTGCTGATTTCAATGCTTAATCTGCCTTATGATTTTCAAATACCTGAAATCATTTTTAAGGACGAGCTTCTCAGCATTGCTTCCGCGGAGAAAAAGAGTCTTAAGAAACATGGTTTAAAGGTTGTCGGTCTCTCTGGGGAATCCGTTTTGCGGGCTAACAGGTACTTCAAGCAGAATCCCAGACTTTCCTTAAAGGACTGCTTTGCGCTTGTTCTAGCAGAACAAGTTTCCGACTGTATCCTGTTGACAGGTGACGCGAACCTCCGACATACGGCGTCAGATATCAGAATTGAAGTGCACGGGGTTTTATGGGTAATTGACGAGATGCGTAATAACAAAACTGTCAATCCATCGGTTCTCCACAGGGCACTGTCCATTTTCAAAAATGACGAAATGATCTTTCTACCGGAGAGGGAAATTGAAATGCGACTGAGAAGTTTGAAGCGAGAGTTGTAAGTGTTCCATAATGCATACTACGGGACATTGACCAAAGCGGCTCGATGCAACAACCCGGACATAACAAGCTCAACGACCTAAAGTATTCTCAAAACTTGTAAAACTTTTAAATTCCGAACACTTCCAAGAAAAACAGTTACAAAGCCAAAAAAACAATTAAAAAACGCTGTCTTCCGAATAAAACAGTTATAAAACCGGGTTTTGTTCAAAAAACAGTTAGAAAACACCGCATCGCAAATAAAACAGTTACAAACTCTGGTTTA